>DATIWS010000263.1:0-12098 GCA_035519275.1 Acidocella sp.
TGGCGCGCTTGCTTCCCTTCTCCGAATAAACGCGTTAATCCATCCGCCCATGAGCTGGCTTACCGAATTCGTCCGCCCCAAAATCCGCACTTTGCTTGGCCGCAAGGAGGCGCCGGATAATCTCTGGCACCAATGCCCCTCCTGCCAGCAGATGATCTTCCACCGCGAGCTGGAGGCCGCGAAGAAGGTGTGCCCGCATTGCGGCCACCATATGCGCGCCACCGCGACCGAGCGCCTGGCCTGGACCTTCGATGAGGGCCATTACACCAGGATCGACCTGCCGAAGGCCGTGCCGGACCCGCTGAAGTTCCGCGACCAGAAGAAATACGCGGACCGCCTGAAGGAAGCCCGCGACAAGACCAAGCAGGATGACGCCATCCTGGTCGCGCATGGCGCCGTCGGCGGCAACAAGGCCGTGGTTGCCTCCATGTCCTTCGAGTTCATGGGCGGTTCCATGGGGTCCGCCGTGGGCGAGGGGCTGGTCGCCGCGGCCAAGCTCGCCGTGCTGCAGCACGCGCCGCTCATCGTCTACACCGCCTCCGGCGGCGCGCGCATGCAGGAAGGCGCGATCAGCCTGATGCAGATGCCGCGCTCTATCATCGCCTCGCAGATGGTGAAGGAGGCCGGGCTGCCCTACATCGTGGTACTTACCGATCCCACCACCGGCGGTGTCACCGCCTCCTTCGCCATGCTGGGCGATATCCAGATCGCCGAGCCAAACACGCTGATCGGCTTCGCCGGTGCGCGCGTGATCGAGCAGACGGTGCGCGAGAAGCTGCCCCCCGGCTTCCAGCGCGCGGAATACCTGCATGAGCACGGCATCATCGACATGGTGGTGAAGCGCGGCGACCTGACCGCCACGCTGGCACGGCTCATCGAGTTCACGACCGCCAATCAGCGCCCCGCCGCTTGACCAACGAGTTGGCGCGCGAGCCCGGCGCCTCGGCCTCCCGCGTGCGTGTCAGCGCGGCGCTGGAGCGGCTGCACAAGCTCTACCCGAAGCTGATCGACCTGAAGCTCGACCGGCTCGAACGGTTGCTGGCCGATCTCGGCCACCCGGAACGCAACCTGCCGCCGGTCATTCATGTGGCGGGCACCAACGGCAAGGGCTCGGTCTGCGCCTTCGCCCGCGCCATGGCCGAGGCCACGGGCTTGCGCGTGCATGTCTTCACCTCGCCGCATCTGGTGCGGTTCAACGAGCGCATCCGGCTGGCTGGCGAGCTGGTAACGGACGAGCAGCTGGCTGAGGCGCTGGACGCGATCGAGGCGGTGAACGGGCCGCAGCAGATCACCGTGTTCGAGGCGATCACAGCGGCGGCCTTCCGGCTGTTCGCGCGGGTGCCGGCGGATCTGGCCATCGTGGAAGTCGGCCTTGGCGGCCGGCTGGACGCGACGAACGTGATCTCTCCCGCCGCCTGCGCCATCACCTCCATCTCGCTTGACCACCAGGATTTCCTGGGCGCGACGCTGGAGATCATCGCGGGGGAAAAGGCGGGGATCATCAAGCCCGGCATCCCCGTGGTCACCGGCTTCCACCCGCCCGAGGTGCTGGCACGAATCGCCGCCATCGCCGCCGAGAACCACGCCCCCCTGTTGCGCCGGGGGCATGAGTGGAAGATAGAGCCCACTGCCACCGGCATGGTGTTCGACGGCATCGCCCTGCCGCACCCTGCCCTGGCCGGTGTGCATCAGGTGGAGAATGCCGGCATCGCCCTGGCCGCCCTCCGCGCCGCCGGAATCGCGCTCACGCCGGAGGCCATGGCCAAGGGCCTGCAAAGCGCCGAATGGCCTGCCCGGCTACAACGCCTGCACGGCGCGCTGGCCGCGATGCTGCCGGAGGGCTCGGAACTCTGGGTGGACGGCGCGCACAATCCCGGTGGCGCGGAAATCCTCGCAGCACAGCTCGCCGCCTGGGAGGGGCCGACCACACTCATCCTCGGGATGAAGCAGTCCAAGGACGTGGCCGAGGTGCTGCGCGTCCTCATCCCCCGCGCCGCCGCCGTCTATGCCGTGGCCGAGCCGGAACAGCATCTCGCCCTGCCGGTGGAGGCGATCATCGAGGCCTCGGGCGGCGTTGCCAAGCCGGGGCCGGATGTGCGCGGGGCGCTGACCCAAATCACCGCCCCCACCCGCGTGCTGATCTGCGGCAGCCTTTACCTCGCCGGGGAAGTCCTGAAGCTGGATGCGGCATAAGCCACGGTTTTTCTTAAATCTGCCACAGACAAGGCAATACGGGTTTGCTAAGCGCGGAGTGAAAAACTCAAGGGCTTCCGCATGTTGCTGACACGCCGTGAATTCGTCTCCTCCACCGCCATTCTTGGCGCCGGGGCCGCGCTCTGCCCCCCGGCCTTGGCCGCAGAAAACGCCCTGCCCTTCATCCTGGTGGGCGACTGGGGCCGCAACGGGCACGACGACCAGCGCAAGGTGGCGGCGCAGATGGGCGAGACCGCCGCGGCCATCGGCAGCAGCTTCACCGTCTCGGTCGGCGACAATTTCTACGAGAACGGCGTCACCTCGACCGATGACCCGCAATGGGATAGTTCGTTCGAGCAGATCTACACCGCCCAATCCCTGCAGACGCCGTGGAAGGTGATCCTCGGCAACCACGACTACCGCGGCAACGTGCAGGCGCAACTCGACTATTCCGCCCGTTCCCATCGCTGGCAGCTCCCGGCGCGCTATTACACCGAGACCGCGGCCCTGCCGGACGGCGCCAAGGCGGCGTTCTACTACCTCGACACCTCGCCCTTCATCAAAAAATACTACGGCTCCAAAGTCCAGGTCCAGGGCCAGGACAGCCAGGCCCAACTCGACTGGCTGGACGCGCAGCTCGCCGCCTCCAAGGCTGAGTGGAACATCGTGATCGGCCACCACCCGGTTTACACCGCCCTCGATGACAGCGATGGCGAGGACCACGACCAGCCAGACCTGGTCGCCCGCCTGAATCCAATCCTGCTCAAGCACAATGTGCCGGTTTACATCTGCGGCCACGACCACTGCCTTCAGGCCGTGAAGATGGAGAGCGTCACCTACGTTGTCACCGGCGCCGGCTCGCAGACCTACACGCCAAGCCCCGCCATCCGCGGCGGCTTCGCCTCCGGCTCGCATGGCTTCATGGTCGCCAAACTCTCGGGCGCGCGCTTCGACTACAGCCTTGTCGACATGCACGGCACCGCCCTGTTCTCGCAGTCCATCCTGCGGGTTTAGAGGCTTGCGCTAGAGCATTCTGTGATTAGGTTGACGCATACCCTGAGTTTCTGAGGTAGTTTGCGCACTCTTCTGGGCTGAACCGGTTGATGAGGGAGCCTATGGATTACAGCACCGGACTTTTTTGCCCAAGAAATGCGCCGTTTAGGCCGGTTATGCTACGTCATCCGCGGCAATCACGACGCCCGATCGCAGATCACGCGCAACCTTCAAACCCCTCCGAACGTCATCGAATTTTCGTCGCGTAAGGCCGAAACATTTCCGCTGGATGATCTTCGTGTGGCCCTCCACGGCCGCTCATTCCCCGATCGCGCCGTGAACGAAGATCTCTCGGAAACGTATCCGGCTCCGGTCGAGGGATACCTGAACATCGGTGGCAGACCCGGCTGGTGAACATGACCGTTACGCGCCCTGCCGCATCGAAGCGCTTCGAGCGAAGGGGTACGATTATTGGGCACTTGGCCATACCTTCCTCCGGGTAGTCCACATCCGCCCCCATCCGGAAGGTCCCGCTTGGGATCCGCGTCATGCCGGCAGGAGGCAACTCGTGCCCAGCCAAATCATCCCGGTGTTGGTTCGCGCCCAGCTGAGAACTCATACACGCCCCTCCTTCACCAATTATGATTGGTGAAGACGCCAAGCCAGATAATTGCTATTTCTTACGCAAGATCCTGGATATCTATGAACACCGGAACGTTCCACGGAAGGTAAATATTGTTCATTGTTTCCCGTAAGGGCTTATGCGACATGTTCGGACGGACGGCAGGGGTCAAGTAGGTTGGGCAAGATCTGGTGTTGGTTCGAATGCAGTCATGTGTCCGGCCTTTGCCGCGGCGGCATTGTCCCCCATCAGGGCCTATGAGACACGACTGGCATCTTGAATAAGGGAGGATTTCTGGCTCATCGTAACGACGACGGAGGATCGTGCCCCAGGCGGTGGTGTAGGAAGGCGTCGATCGGCCTCCCGTAGCAACCGCCCAAAGTCTGGCGCGGGCAGGCCGATCAGTGGTTCCCTACTTGCAGAATGAACTCTAAGAGGGCGACGAAACGACGACTTTTTCAACAATATAAGTTAATTATTGTATTTCGACGGGTGTAATTGGCGGCTCGAAAGCGGCCCCTGGACCGAACCGACGCTCTGAGCGAACGCGAAATTTATAGCTGTTCTTGCCGCGCCGGCGTAAAATTAATTTGTGACCAAGACGGCTGACGAACCAGTTCCGCCGCTGCCTCCCATTCTTCGTGTCATCGAAAACCTTTGGGAGGATGGCGAGGTGCGGCTCACGCGTTGTTGGCCCGACGGTGGTCCAGCGGCGGTTTTGGTTGTCACGCCAGTTCACGACCCTCCTTCAGCTTCCATCGTAAAGCAGCTGGAGCAGGAATACGCTCTGCGCGCCGAACTCGAGTCAGCTTGGGCAGCACGGCCTCTCGCGCTAAGGTCCGATGGCGGGCGGATACTGCTGGTGCTCGAAGATCCGGGCGGCCAGCTGCTAGATCGGATGATCGGCATTCCTTTCGAGATTGGACGCTTCCTGCGCCTTGCCATCCACATGGCGGCCGCCCTTGGGGAGGTCCACCAGCGGGGCATCATCCATAAGGATATCAAGCCGGCCCATGTTCTGGTCGATGAGACCGATCAGGTCAGGCTGACCGGCTTCGGCTTGGCTTCGCGCTTGCCGCGTGAGCGTCAGGCGCCAGCACCTCCTGAGGTGGTTGCCGGCACGCTCGCCTATATGGCGCCCGAGCAGACCGGCCGGATGAACAGGTCGATCGATGCCCGTAGCGACCTTTACGCGCTTGGCGTCACCTTCTACCAAATGCTGACCGGCGCGCTGCCCTTCACGGCGGCCGATCCGATGGAGTGGGTCCATTGCCATATCGCGCGCCAGCCGGTCCCGATTGGCGAGCGTGCCGCGGTTCCCGGAGCGGTATCGGCGATCGTGATGAAGCTGCTCGCGAAGACCGCCGAGGAGCGCTACCAGACCGCCGCGGGCCTCGAGGCAGATCTGCGGCAATGCCTCGCAGCATGGGACGCGCAGGGCTGCATTGCCCCGTTCCCGCTGGGGGCGCACGATATATCGGACCGGCTGTTGATCCCGGAGAAGCTTTACGGCCGGGAGCGCGAGATCGGCGCCCTGCTTGCGGCGTTCGACCAGGTTGTGGCCGACGGCGCAGCGGAGCTCGTTTTCGTCTCCGGCTATTCGGGCATCGGCAAGTCCTCTGTCGTCAGCGAGCTGCATAAGGTGCTAGTGCCCCCGCGCGGCCTCTTCGCATCGGGCAAGTTCGACCAGTACAAGCGCGACATCCCGTATGCGACCCTGGCCCAGGCATTCCAGAGTCTGGTGAGCCTCCTTCTGGTCCAGAGCGAGGCGGAGCTCGGCCGATGGCGGGAGGCTTTGAATACGGCGCTGGGCCCGAATGGCCAGCTGATCATCGATCTCATCCCCGAACTCGAACTCGTGATCGGGAAACAGCCGCCGGTTGCGGACCTGCCGCCGCAGGACGCGCAGAACCGCTTCCAAATGGTTTTCCGGCGCTTCCTCGGCGTCTTCGCGCAAGCTGAGCACCCGCTCGCGATATTTCTCGATGATTTGCAATGGCTGGATACCGCGACGCTCGACCTCATCGAGCATCTGGCCACGCATGCCGAGGTGCGGCATTTGTTGCTGGTTGGCGCCTACCGGGACAATGAGGTCGGTCCCGCGCACCCGCTGACGCGCACGCTGGAGGCGATCCGCAAGGCCGGTGCGCGGGTGCAGGAGATTGTGCTGGCGCCCCTCGGGCTGGACGATATCGGCCGGCTCGTGGCCGATGCCCTGCATTGCGCGCCGGAGCGAGCGCAGCCCCTGGCGCAGCTGGTGCACGAGAAGACCGGCGGCAATCCGTTCTTCGCGATCCAGTTTTTTACCGCGCTGGTCGAGGAGGGGCTGCTTGCGTTCGACCCGGCCGCGCGCGTCTGGCAATGGGACATGGATCGCATCCGCGCCAAGAGCTATGCCGACAACGTGGTGGATCTCATGGTGGACAAGCTGAAGCGGCTCTCCGCCCCGACCCAGGACGCCCTGAAACAGCTCGCCTGCCTGGGCAATGTCGCCGAGATCGCAACGCTGACCCTGGTTCACGGGGAAACAGAACAGGCGATACGCGCGGCCCTCTGGGAAGCCGTCCAGGCCGAGCTCATCGTTCAGCTGGAAGGCGCCTACGAATTCCTTCACGACCGGATCCAGCAGGCGGCCTATTCCCTTATTCCTGAAGCGCATCGGGCCGAAGTCCATTTGCGCATCGGCCGTGTGCTGCTGGCGAGCCTGACGGTGAACGAACTCGCCGAGCATCTCTTCGAGGTCGCAAACCAGTTCGGCCGGGGTGCTGCGCTGCTGCTCGACCGGGACGAGAGGGCGCAGGTGGCGGCCATCGACCTGCGGGCCGGACGAAAGGCCAAGGCGTCGGCGGCCTATGCGTCGGCTGGCGTGTATTTTTCGGCGGGCATGGCCTTGCTCGACGAAAATGACTGGAGCGGCCAGTATGAATTGACGTTCAGCCTATGGCTGGAATGCGCGGAGTGCGCGTATCTGACTGGTGACTTCAACAAAGCCGAGCAGCTGATCGCGGCGTTGCTGCCACGCGGGAGGTCGAAAGTCGACCAGGCGGCCGTCTATCAGCTCAAGGTCCGGCTGCATGTCGTGAAATCGGAAAACCCGCAAGCCGTTGACAGCGCGCTCACGTGTCTGCGTCTGTTCGACATCGACATTCCGGCACACCCGACCTGGGAGCAGGTCCAGGCCGAATACGAGGCGGTCTGGCCCGATCTGGAGAAGCGTCCGATCGAGGAACTGATCGATCTGCCGCTGATGACCGATCCGGAGCTTCTGGCGGCCATGCGTCTGCTTTCAGACCTTGACTCCCCCGCTTATTTTACCGACTTCCATTTGTTTTGCGTGCGCCTCTGCCGCATGATGGGCGTCGGCCTGCGGCACGGAACGAGCGGCGCGTTCGCCCATGGCTGCGCCGCCTTTGGCATGTTTCTTGGTCCGGTCTTTCATCGTTACCGCGAGGGGTACCGTTTCGCCAAGCTCGCGTGCGACGTGATCGAGAAGCACGGCTTCATGGCCCACCATGCGAAGGTCCACGTACAGATGGGCGAAGCTGCCTTCTGGGTGGAGCCGATCGCGACCGTGCTCGATTTCAACCGGAAGGCCTTTCGCAGTGCGATCGAGACCGGGGATCTGACGTTCGCCTGCTACAGCATCTACGAAACCGTCGCCTGTCTTCTCGCGCGGAACGATCCGCTCGAGGCGGTGTGGCGCGAAACGGAGATAGGCCTGGATTTCGTCCGGAAATCCGGATTCCACGATGTCGCCGATATCGTCGTCAGCCAGCAGCGTTTTGTGGCGGCCATGCGCGGGCAGACGGCGAGCCTGTCCCTCTTCAGCGGCGGGCCGTTCGACGAGGCGGCGTTCGAGGCGCAACTGGCCAGCGGCCCCATGCCCATGATGGTCTGTTTTTACTGGATCCTCAAACTGCAGGCGAGGTTCCTGGCTGGCGATTATGCCGCGGCGCTCGCCGCCGCCCGGCTGGCGGAACCATTGCTTTGGACCGTCGTCATGGAGATCCAGAAGCTCGATTACATTTACTATGCGGCGCTGACGCTGGCAGCACTCCACGGGGACGCTGCCGCCCGCGAGCAAGACGGGTGGCGCGAGCAGCTGACGGCGCACCAGGAGAAACTGCGCGAATGGGCCGGCAACTGCGCACCGACTTTCGCCAGCAAATACGCCCTGGTGTCGGCGGAGATCGCCCGCCTCGAAGGCAGGGACACCGACGCCATGCGGCTTTATGAAGAGGCGGTTCAATCGGCGCGCGCATACGGCCTTGTCGAGGACGAAGGCGTCGCCCACGAGCTCGCCGCGGAATTTTATCGGACACGCGGGGCCACGACCTCCGAGCGCGCCCACCTGGAAGCCGCGCACAGCTGCTTTGCGCGCTGGGGCGCGGAGGCCAAGGTCCGGCAGCTCGAGCGACTCCATCCGTACCTTCGCGGAATGCCGATACCGGCGTCGCCTACCGCCACCTTCGGCACGCCGGTCGCGCAGTTGGACGTCGGGGCGGTGGTGAAGGCTTCGCAGGCCGTGTCGGGCGAGATCATCCTCTCCAGGCTCATCGAGACGCTCATGAGGATCATGATCGAGCATGCGGGGGCCGAGCGTGGCCTGCTCATCCTCTTTCGCAGCGACGAGCCTTGGATCGAGGCGGAGGCGAAGACCGGGAGCGGCATGGTCGAGGTCGCGCTGCGACAAGCGAAAGTGACACCATCCGAACTTCCTGAATCCGTGCTCCATTATGTGATGCGGACGCGCGCGAACGTGCTCCTGGACGATGCTGTCGCGCCGAACCTGTTTGCGGCCGATGCGTATGTACAGCAGCAGCGGCCTCGGTCCGTGCTCTGCCTCCCGTTGATAAAACAGACCAGGCTCGTGGGCGTACTCTATCTTGAGAATAATTTGACGCCGCATGCCTTCACATCGGACCGCATCGCGGTCCTGGAGCTTCTGGCCTCGCAGGCCGCCATCTCTCTGGAAAACGCCAATCTCTACTCCGAACTGCAGCAGGAAAATATCGACCGCAGGCGCGCGGAAGAGGAGTTGCAACGCAGCGAGGCGTTCCTGGCGGAAGGTCAGAGGATCAGCCACACCGGCAGCTGGGGCTGGAACATTTCCACCGGCAAGGTCGTCTGGTCTGAAGAACATTGCCGGATTTTCGGTTTCGATCCGACGGAGGCGGAGCCAACATTTCAATTTTTTCAAAGCCGGCTCCATCCGGAGGATCGCGCCCTGGTGCAGCGGACCCTCGATCGGGCCATTCTCGAGAGAAGCGGTTTTTCACTGGAGTTTCGAATCCTCCTGCCCGATGGATCCATAAAATATCTCCACGGCGTGGGCCGTCCCATTTTAAGGGCATCTGGCGATCTCGATGATTACATCGGCACCACGATGGACATCACCGAGCGTAAACGCGGCGAGGAGGCGCTGCGCAACGCGCAAGCGGATCTCACACGCGTGGCGCGGCTGACGACGATCGGCGAACTCGCGGCATCTATCGCCCATGAGATCAACCAACCGATCGGCGCCATGGTCGCCAGCGGCAACGCCTGCTTGCGCTGGCTTGCGAAAGACCCGCCTCAGCTCGATGAGGCCCGGCGGGCCGCGGAACGCATCGTCAGGGACGGCCATCGCGCGGGCGATGTCATCAAGAGCGTCCGCGCCCTGGCCGGAACGTCCGCGCCGGTCAGCGCGGAACTCGACATCAATGCCGCGATTCGCGAAGTCCTCAGCCTGATGCGCGGCGAACTCAACCAGCACGACGTCGCGCTCGAGACCGACTTGTCCGACGGGCTCGCACCCGTCTTCGGTGACCGGGTGCAGTTGGAGCAGGTCGTCCTGAATCTGATCCTGAACGCAATCGACGCGATGAGCGCGGACACCAGCGAGCCGCGGGTGCTGCGCGTGCGATCTCAAAGCGGCGAACCCGGAACCGTGCTGATCGCGGTCGAGGACACCGGTCCTGGGCTCCCTCCTGAAGCCATGGATCGCTTGTTCGAAGCGTTCTTCACGACGAAACCCAGCGGCATGGGTATGGGGCTGTCGATCTGCCGCTCGATCGTCAATGCCCATGGTGGCCGCCTCTGGGCATCGCAGCGCTCACCCCATGGCGCCGTGTTCCAATTCACCGTGCCGACCGCCGCCAGGACGGTTTCCTGACGGCAGAGCCGCTCTGCGCGGGCTACTTCTCTCCTACAGCAGCTTCTTCAGCCTCGATTTCGCGCTGCCTCTGGAGGATCGCCGCATCGCCGATCGGTGGCCCGGGGAAGCGCCGCCGCTCAAGGACGAACCAGCCGATCAGGAGCAGTCCCAGGATGCCAAGGAAATAGTTGATCAGGACATCGGTCGGCGGTTGCAGCCCAACCCAGAGGATGAACGCGCCGCCGATTACCGCAATGGCGCCCAGCGGCTTCGACCAGATGCCAAGCCGGTAAGGCCCGTAGTTTCGTTTCCGGGAGACCATCGCCGCCAGAATGGCCATGACGTAGCTGAGCTGGTAGAACAGCGCCGTTCCCGCGACCAGAGCGACAAACGCCGGGGAATACAGCGTTACCGCGACGCTGACCACCGCACAGGCCCAGATCGCTGGCGCCGGCGTACGGAATTTGCGGGAAACCTGCCTCAGATAAATGGGCAGCCCCTTGTCCCGGGCAAAAGCGAAGACCGCACGCGAAAACCCGGTGAGGCCGCAGGCGCCGCAAATATACGCCGCGATGCTCATCGCCACCGCGATGAAGTCCTTCACAATCACAGGCGCGGCAATCTGGCCGAACAGCGTGGCGAAGGCATTGCCGCCCTGCCGGGCGATGGCGGCCTGGTCCTTCATGGCCAGGCCGATGAGGGTGAACATAAGAATGCCTATGGTCGCGGAGAGCAGAACCGCGTTTATCATTGCCTTCGGCACGGCTCGTGAGGGATCGAGCGTTTCCTCCGCCGTATGCGCCGAAGCATCGTAGGAGGTGATGATCCAGAGCGGCAATAACAGGGCATAACCGAAAACCAGCAGCAGATTGTCCGTATGCGGCACAATGTTGCCGCCCGCAGCGCCCGTGTTGTTCACGAAGCTGAACACGTGCGCGATGTTCGCCGGCTGGAGATTGTAGAGCAAGATGGCGAACAGCAGGATGGCGCCGGCAAAGGTGATATAGGCGCCGATTTCGCTCAGCCGGGCGAGCAAATGGACGCCCGCATGATTCAGAATTGCCTGGCTGCCGATGAGGAGCGTAACGCCGGCGACCTGCGGCCAGTAACCCCAGCTGGACGTGTCGATATGGAACACCCAACCCAGCACCATCTCGTTGAAGATGAGATAGATCCCAACCGCGGTGCCGCCGATGGAGAATGTATAGGCGAGCAGATTGATCCAGGCCGTTGCCCACCCCCAGCCCCGGCCGCCGAGGACCGACGACCAATAATAAAGGCCGCCGGCTGTTGGGATCGCCGAACTGATCTCGCCCAGGGACGCCGCGGTCGAGAAGGCGATCAGGCAGCCGACCAGAAATACGGCGCTGATACCAAACATGCCGGCCGTGCTGAGGCCCTGTTGAATGTTCACGCAAGCCCCCCAGAACACGCCGATGATCATGAAAGACATGGCGAAATTCCCGAAAAGCGACATTCGGCGCCGCAATTGCTGAGCATAGCCAAGCTTGTGCAGCGCCTCGGCATCGCGGCGAATGATTTCTTCGGTGTCAAAAATAGGCATTGCCTCTCTCCCCCGGCCATGTTTCGCCACGTGGTGTAGGAACGGTGATTTGGAGCAGCAGTGACGGCCTGGTCAGGCAGTTATTGTTCGCAGACTGACAGGGAGATTATCGCGCATCGACGCGATGATTTCCAGGTCATTTAGCGGAAGCGCTGAACGGCCCATTCATCGTCCTGCTCCAGCAGTAAGGCGCTGATCCGGGGCCGGCCTTAAAGCAATTTATCAAGCGCGTGCTCTGGCCCTTGTAACGCAGCGTCTTCTGCTGCGCCCGTCAGCCCGCAATGCCGAGCCATACCACCCGCCCGGTGGCGAGGCGGGCCGAAGCAGATAGCCCCCGCCGGCGCCTCGCAGTCCAGCATCTCGCCCGCGCGAAGAGCGCCGGGGCTGGTTTTCAACGTCATCCCCTCACCCAACGCCGCGCGCCTGATCGCCGGCGGTCGAAATCGCACAGGCGAGGTCGGCGGTTGTAGATCGATCAAGGATTGATCGCTTCCCCGGTAGGGCTGTGCAACGACAATTATCGTGTCCTGTTGCCGTCAATTATGATGGCCGTGTGTGCCTGAAGCGGTAGTCGCCTTTTGAGGCCCTGA
>DATIWS010000264.1:0-4926 GCA_035519275.1 Acidocella sp.
GGGGCCAAATCCTGGCAAACCACTTCACGCCCCGCGTCAATGTGTAATACAAGCAAGGTCGAGGGATCTGCTCCAATCCTGGGGCGGCGTCTGGCCGTACAAGGTTTTTGTTAATGAAGGCTATCAACGCCATTCGCATGGGTGGCATCGAAATTCTTCCTCTGGTGGAGGGCGGCAAGGGGGTCGCGGTGTCCAACGGCGTGACCGCCGGGCACTGGGCCGCCAGCGGCGGTGCCGGAACGTTCTCGGCTGTCAACGCCGACAGCTACGACAAGGACGGCAAGATCATCCCGCAGATCTACCGCGGCAAGACCCGGCGCGACCGCCACGAGGAGCTGATCGCCTACGGCATCGAGGGTGGCGTGGCCCAGGCCCAGCGCGCCTGGGATATTTCCGGCGGCAAGGGGCGCATCCACACCAACATCCTGTGGGAGATGGGCGGTGCCGAGCGCATCATCACCGGGATTCTGGAGCGCACCAAGGGCGTCGTGAACGGCATCACCTGCGGCGCGGGCATGCCATATCGCCTCGCCGACATCGCGGCCAAGTTCAACGTGCATTACTACCCCATCGTCTCCTCCAGCCGCGCCTTCTCGGCGTTGTGGAAGCGCGCCTACTCCAAGGTTTCGCATCTGCTCGGCGGCGTGGTGTACGAGGATCCGTGGCTCGCCGGCGGGCATAATGGCCTGTCCAACTCGGAAGACCCGAACAAGCCGGAATCCCCGTTCCCCCGGCTGGTGGCGCTGCGCAAGGTGATGCGCGAGTTCGGCCTCGGCGAGACGCCGATCATCATGGCCGGCGGCGTGTGGGCGCTGGAGGAGTGGGAGGATTACATTGGCAACCCGGATATTGGGCCGATCGCCTTCCAGTTCGGCACCCGTCCGCTGCTGACCAAGGAAAGCCCGATCCCGCAGAGCTGGAAGGAGCGGCTGCCCACCCTGAAGCCGGGCGACGTGTTCCTCAACCGCTTCTCGCCGACCGGGTTCTATTCCTCCGCGGTGAACAACCCGTTCATCCAGGAATTGCGCGCCCGCAATGAGCGGCAGGTGGCGTATTCGCCCGAACCTGTGGGCGAGCATGTGGTGCAGTACGGCGTCGGCGCCCGCAAGCGCTCCGTGTATCTCACCGCGCCGGATTACGCGCGGGTGAAGGACTGGGAAGAGGCCGGCTTTACCGAGGCGCTGCGCACCCCCGACTCGACGCTGATCTTCGTCAGTACGGAGAAGGCCGACGAAATCCACGAGGACCAGGTGAACTGCATGGGTTGCCTCAGCCAGTGCCGCTTCTCCAACTGGTCCCAGGAGCCGCCGGCTTACGACAACGGCAAGAAGGCCGATCCGCGCAGCTTCTGCATCCAGAAATCTCTGCAGAACATCGCCCATGCCGCGCCCGATGACGAGGCGGCGATAGACAACAATCTGATGTTCGCCGGGCATAACGCGCACCGTTTTGGCACCGACCCGTTCTACTCGAACGGCTTCATCCCCACGGTGAAGGAACTGGTGGAGCGGATCATCACCGGCAAGTAACGGCTTGGCGGGGCGGGATTTTCCCTCCCCGCGCTCCGGATGACTCGGCTACACTGTGGCTCCAATCCCGAGTCGCAGGAGGATTCCCTTGACTACCATTTCCGAACAGACCCGCCCCTATGTCGTCGTGCTAGGGAATGAGAAGGGCGGTTCGGGCAAATCCACCACCTCCATCCACATCATTGTCGCCCTACTGCGCGATGGCTACCGTGTCGGCGCCATGGACCTGGACGCCCGCCAGGGCACGCTGGCCGGCACGCTGGCGGCTCGGCGGAACTTCGTCCAGACCAAGGGAATTACGCTGCCGGAACCGGAATTCCGCCCGGTGCACCGTTCCACGCTCGACAACCGGCTGGAGGCCGAGGCTGAAGAGCTTGAGCGTTTCGAGGCCGCGCTGGGAGAGCTGCGCGGGGCGGGCGCGGATGTCATCGTCATCGACTGCCCGGGCGCGGACACGCATCTTTCCCGGCTTGGGCATTCCTACGCGGATACGCTGATCACCCCGATCAATGACAGCTTTGTCGATTTCTCCATGCTGGCGAAGGTCGATCCGGACAACCACGACATCGTCAATCCCAGCATCTATTCCGAAATGGTGTGGGAGGCGCGCAAGCAGCGTTTCATACGCGATCGCGGCAAGATCGACTGGATTGTGATGCGCAACCGGCTCGCGGCATCCGAGGCGCGCAACAAACGCGATGTTGGCGAGCGGCTGGATGCGCTGGCCAAGCGCATCGGCTTCCGCACGCAGAAGGGGTTCGGCGAGCGTGTGATCTTCCGCGAGCTGTATCTCCAGGGGCTGACCCTGATGGATGTGAAGGAAGCGAATATCGGCATCGCCATGGGGCTGTCGCATATCGCCGCCCGCAATGAGGTTCGCGCCCTGGTGGGCGCCATCAAGCTGCCGCCACGCAGGATGAGCATGGTGGCCTGAGCCCGTCCGCCTGCGGCGGGTCGGTTCTAACTAAATGTTAGCACGATGTTATTCTTGGCGCGGTCTGCGGCAGGGCTTGCATTCCGCGTCAAATCGTCCAATTAGAGCTCTGCATCCGCGAAGGGTTTTAAAAATGACGAGTGTTTTCCTGGTCGGAGCCGGACCTGGGGATCCTGATCTGCTCACGGTGAAGGCGTTGCGCCTTCTGCGGGAGGCGGATGTTGTGCTGCATGACAGCCTCGTTGGGGAAAAAATTCTGGAACTCGTTACTAACGGAGCAAGGCTTGTCGATGTCGGCAAGCGCTGTGGAAAAACCTCCGCCGCGCAGGCGGAGATCTGCCGGATGCTGGTGCAGGAGGCGCAAGCGGGCCTGCGCGTGGTGCGGCTGAAGGGCGGCGACCCGATGGTGTTCGGCCGCGCGACCGAGGAAATGCAGGCGCTGCGCGAGGCCGGGATCGCCTTCGAGGTGGTCCCGGGCATTACCGCCGCCACGGCAGCTGCGGCGGCGTTGCAGATTTCGCTGACCCGGCGGGAGGTGGCGCGCTCCTTGCACTTCCTCACCGGGCACGGAGCCGCTGGCGGTCTGCCGGAGCATGACTGGGTGGCATTGGCCCGCGGTGGCGGCACTTTGGCCGTGTATATGGGGGCGCAAACCCTGCCGGGGCTGGCGGCGCATCTGATCGAGGCTGGGATGGCGCCGGACATGCCGGCGTTGGCGGTGGAAAGTGCGGCCCTGCCGGGGCAACGCATGCTGCGCGGCACGGTGGGGAGCTTGCCGCGGCAGCTCGCGGAAGCGGCGCCATCCGGCCCGGTGCTGCTACTGATCGGCGAGGCGCTGGCCGACGAAGCGGCGGGGCAAGGGGCCCTGGCCGAGGCCTTGGCCGAATAATTTAACGCCGGCAACCAAGTCTTAAATTTCCTCCCGCATAAGCCCCTCATGCCCGCAAGGGCATAGGCTGGAGGGCTGTGCGTGAAAAATCTGCCAATTATCGTAAAGGTTCTGGCCGGGCTGGGGGTATTCGGCTTGGTCGCGGCGGTGGCCACCTTGTTCGCGAATATAGAGACGCAGCGCGTCAGCCTCCGCGCGTCTGAACTGAACCGCACGGTGGTGCTGGCCTCGACGGATCTGGCGCTGGCCAGCAGTGCGATGGAATCCTGGCGGGCGGCAATGGAATCGGCGCTTATCGCAGATGATCCGGATGACCGGAACGCTGCCAAGGCCGAAATGGACGCGGCGATAAAGGCGTTTGACACGAACATGAACGCCGCCACGGCGCTGGCGCCGGCGCGTGCCCGCGAAATGCAGGTGGTGCTCCAGGGCGGCGATGATCTGATAGGCAATGTATGCGCCAAGACGGTGAGCATGGCCGAGACCTGGTCCTCCGTAGAGCAGAACCAGGCGGGGCAGCAGGAATTCAACGCGAACTGCCAGTCGGAGATCCTGCCTATGGCCGATGCGGTGCGGAACTTGCGCATGGCGCTGTCGCGCGACGCGGAGGCTTCCTTCGCGGCGCTGGCGGCGCAGACGAGGGGCGCGATTTTCGAGACCGATGCGCTGTTGCTGGGGGGCTTCGCCCTGGTGCTGGCGGCCATGTATTTCAGCATCAATGTCGGGGTGGTGTCGCCTCTGCGCGGCCTGCACCGCAGCATGGAGCGGCTGGCGCATGGCGACTTCAGCATCGAGATCGACGGTGACCGGCGCGACGAGATCGGCCAGATGGCACGGATGCTGCTGGTGTTCAAGGAGGCCAGGCTGGAAAAGGAGCGCGCCGATGCGGCCGCGGCCGATGCGGCGGCGGCGCTGAATGCCGAGCGCGAGCGGGTGCGGGTGGCGAACGAGGCGGCGGCCGCGGCCCAGGGCCTGGCGATGGAGAATTTGGCCGAGGGGCTGGAGCGGCTCACCGCCGGGGATCTCCTGTTCCGCCTGCCCGTCGCGTTCGCGCCCGAATACGAAAAGCTGCGGACGGATTTCAACGCTGCCGCCGAGGGGCTGGGGCGGACCATGCAGTCCGTGGCGGCGAACGCGCAGGGCGTGCGGGCCGGGGCGGCGGAGATCACGCAGAGCGCGGATGATTTGTCGCGGCGGACGGAACAGCAGGCGGCGAGCCTGGAGCAGACGGCCGCGGCGCTGGACGAAATCACCGCGACGGTCCGCAAGACAGCCGAGGGTGCCAATGAGGCGCGGGATGTGGTGAAGGCGGCGAAGGGGGATGCCGAGCGCTCCGGCTCCGTGGTGAGCGACACGGTCGCGGCGATGGGCGGAATCGAGACCTCGTCGAAGCAGATCGCCAGCATCATCGGCGTGATCGACGAGATTGCGTTCCAGACCAATCTGCTGGCGCTGAATGCGGGGGTGGAGGCCGCGCGTGCCGGCGATGCCGGGCGCGGCTTTGCCGTGGTGGCGACAGAGGTGCGCGCGCTGGCCCAGCGTTCGGCGGATGCGGCGAAGGAGATCAAGGCGCT
>DATIWS010000265.1:0-4277 GCA_035519275.1 Acidocella sp.
CTGTTGCAACGCCGCCGGATTCACCGCCACCTGCGCCTGGGCGCATGGGGCTGTCAGTATCGCGAGACCTGCCAGGAGCGAAATGTGCTTCACGGCAGAAACATTAACGTCAAGCCTTGGCCGCCGCCAGACCGTCCTGCACCACTTGCAGCAATTTCCCGTGGAGATGCGGATTCGCCGCCACAATCGTGCTGGCGACCTCGTCCTTGCCCTCGGCATCGGTGGCGTAGCCGCCAGCCTCGCGCACGATCAGCATGCCCGCCGCGATATCCCAGGGCTGGATGCCGGTTTCCCAGTAGCCATCGTAGCGCCCGGCCGCGACCCAGGCGAGGTCCAGCGCCGCGGAGCCGAAGCGGCGGATGCCGGCGACCTGAGGCATCAGCGTGCCCAGCGTGCGGGCGAAGCCCAGGCGCTGCGCGCCGGAGCCGGAGGCAAAGGGAATGCCGGTGGCGAACAGCGCGTCCTTCAGGTCGCGCCGGGCGGAAACGCGCAGGCGCTTGTCGTTGAGATACGAGCCCACGCCCTTCTCGGCCCAGAACAGCTCGCCATTCACCGGGCTGTACACCACGGCGGCGTGGATCTCGGAGTTGCCGTCCGGCAGGCGCTTCTCCAGCGCGATCGAGATCGCCCAGTGCGGGATGCCGTGCAGGAAGTTGGTGGTGCCGTCCAGCGGATCGACAAGCCAGCGCCAGGCCCATTTCTCAGACCCGCTGGCCCCGGACTCCTCCATCAGGAAAGCATAGCCCGGCCGCGCCTTCTCCAGGTCCTCGCGCAGAGACTGTTCCGCGCGCAGATCCGCCTGGCTGACGAAATCCCCAGGCCCCTTCACGGAAACCTGCAGGTTCTCGACCTCCATAAAGTCACGCAGCAGACGCTTCGCGGCCTTGTTCGCCGCGGCGTGCATCACGGACATATGCGGGGAAAGACGTGGCATCATGGCGATGGGCTCCTCAATACTAAATAAATAAGGCCAGGGGGATGCTGTCCCCCCGACCCCTTTTTGGTCCGTCTCGAGAGGCTGTCCGGAAACTCGCTCTGGCGGGGCAGAGCAGAGTCTACAACAGCCTGTCAGCCCTTGGCGCGTTCCACGTAGCTGCCGTCTTCCGTGCGCACGACGATGCGTTCGCCGGCTTCGATGAAGGGCGGCACCAGCGTCTTCACGCCGTTGGAGAGCTTGGCGGGCTTGTAGGAGGAGGAGGCGGTCTGGCCCTTCACCACAGGGTCGGCTTCCACCACTTCCAGGGTGACCGAAGGCGGCAGGGTGATGCCGACCGGATCGCCTTCCACCAGGGCGACGATGACGGGCATGTTATCCTGCAGGAAGGGCGCGGAATCGCCCAGGATCGCAGCCGGGACCATGAACTGCTCGAAGGTCTCGGGATCCATCAGCACGAGGTTGTCGCCATCGGTGTAGGAGTAGGTGTAGTCCCGGTCCTCGGTGGTCAGGCGCTCAACGGTATCGGCGGTGCGCCAGCGTTCGTTGGTCTTGTTGCCGGTCTTCAGGTTGCGCATTTCCACCTGGATGAAGGCGCCGCCCTTGCCGGGGGTGATGATCTGCTGCTTCAGCACGGTCCAGCGCTGGCCCTCGTGTTCGATGACCTGGCCGGCGCGGATAAGGTTAGCCTGCTGCTTCATGGGTTCTGCCCTGCGGATGAGAAACTTGAATGATCGTGAGGCGGGGGCTTACGCCGCCGGGGCGATTTCGGCAAGCCACCCGCTACGGTGAGGCAAACAGGTTAACGGGAAAACATCGAGTCCGGCACCGCGGGCGCGAAGGATTAACGGGCGGTTCATCGGTGCGGGCTTAGGCTGACCTCAACCTGTAGTCACGAAGGGTGGCAAAAAGCGGCCCGGCCCGAGGACCTGCCCGCATGAACACGTCTCCGACCGGCATTGCCCTGGCGCGCAGGAACGCCAATGCCTCGCTGCTGGTGCTGCCCGCCGCCATGGCGCTCAGCGCCCCCGCCGCGGCGCAGAGCGTGATCTCCACCAACCATTACGGCCCGGTGAACCTGGCGGCCTATGGCGCTGCCGGGGTGAGCATCGCCAGCGGGGTGAGCATCGATTCCACGGGCTGGGTGGCGATGTGGGATGCCAGTCCCGCGCAGCTGAACAATGCCGGACAGGTGCAGGCGGCAAATGGCACCGGCATCCTGCTCGGCGCTGGCGGCAGCATCGCCAATGGCGGCACGATCAGCGCCGGGGGGTACGGCGTGCTGGTGAACAATGGCGCCGGGCAGGTGAGCAATAGCGGCGTCATCGCCGCCGGGTATGACGGGGTGAGCCTGAACCGCGGCGGCGGGGTGACCAACACCGGCTCCATCTTCGGCGGGCATATCGGCGTGTACACCGGCAATGGCGCGGGCAGCGTGACCAATAGCGGGCAGATTTCCGCCCGCACGGGCGATGCCGTCTCGCTCTATTCCGGCGGCACGCTCACCAACACCGCTTCCGGCCGGCTGCTCGGCGGCTATTCCGGCGTGTACGCGGGCGGCGACGGCTCGCGGATCTCCAATGCCGGGCTGATCAGCGGGCCGGATTTCGGCGTGTACCTCACCGGCGCGTCCTCGCTTAGCAATAGCGGCACCGTCGCCGGGGGCATCGATGGGGTGATCGACACCGGGCGCGGCGGGGTGGTGGAGAATACCGGGCTGATCACCGGCACGAATGCCGGGGTGAAGCTGGCGGCCAATGGCACGCTGGACAATGCCGGGACCATCGCTGGGCTGACCGGTGTTGTCGCCAACGGGGCGGTGGATATCATCGATACCGGCAGCATCATCGCCACGGGCGGTGGCAACGCCATCAGCCTCTCCTGCGGGGCGAGCACAATCACGCTGGGCGCTGGGGCGCAGATCGTCGGCGATATCGCGGGGAATGGCACGGCGAGCAGCATCTCGCTCACCGGCAGCGGCACGCTGGCCACGGACATCACCGGCTTCAGCAATGGCGCGCTATCCGTGGCGCAGGGGGCGAGCTGGACCGGCGCCGGCCAGTGGAACGTGGCGCAGATGGTCAATGCCGGCAGCTTCTCCGCCGGGCTGGCGGCAGCGCCTCTGCGGCTGAACGGGAATTTCGTGCAGACCTCAACGGGTACGCTGGTCGTGCTGGTCGAGCCCGGGCAGGTATCCAGCTTCACCGTCACCGGCACGATCACGCTGGGCGGCACGCTCTCTTATGTGCTGGCACCGGGCACCTACACCCCGGCGAGCTACCAGTTCCTGCAGGCCGATGGCGGGGTGAATGGCGGCTTCTCCCAGGTGGCGGGCCCGGCGCAGCCGATCCTGGTGTCCGTGGGCACGCAGGCGGCGCTGCTGCAGGTGAACGGCGATTTCACCGTGGCGCCGCGGGGGGTGGGGCTGCTGCCCGATCTCTCCCAGGCCATGACGCTGGATGCCGAGGCCCTGGGCGATATGCTGCTGGACCGTGCTCTGGCGCCGGGCGGCGGCACCGGCTGCCAGAACGCTCCCGCCACCGGCAGCGGCAAGGCTGGCATCGCCTCGGCCCTGGCGGGCGGGTTCTGCGCCCTGGGCGGCTGGGTGGAGGCGGCGGGGACGAATCTCTCCACGCAGGATGCTTATAACTTCATTGGGGGCGGGTTCCTCGCCGGGGTGGGCCGCGCCGTGCCCGCAACCGGCGGACGGATCGGCATCGCCGCCGGGTATGATGACGCCACTCTGCGCGGCAAGGGCGTGGGCGATGCCGATATGGAGACGATCCGCCTCGGTCTCTATGCGAGCCAGCCCTTGGGGCGTGTCACGCTTAGCGCCGCCGTGCTGGATGGCATCGTCAGCGCCAACACCACGCGCCAGACCGGCGCGGGCGGGGCGGTGGCCAAGCAGGATGGCAACGTGCTCTCCGCCGAGGCGCAGCTGGCGGTGCCGCTGCGCTGGGGCCGGGTGGACGTGGCCCCAGCGGCGGGGTTGCGGGTCACCCACGTCGCACTGGGCGGTTTTACCGAAAGCGCCGCCCAGGGTTTCGCGCTGAGAGCGGCCGGCTCTTCCGGTACGACGGTCACGCCCTTTTTGCGCATGAATTTGGGATGGAGCTTCGTCACCGCCTCGCGGATCGTGGTCACACCCCGGGTCAGCTTTGGCGTGGACGCGGCGCTGGGCAACCCCGGCGCTGACATGGGGCTGACGACGCAGGACTATACCGCGCTCACCCTGAACCCGCGGCACTTGGCGCCGGTTTCCGGCGAGGTGGGGCTGTGGCTGAGCGTGGCGCGCGGCAACTGGTCGCTTGATTTCGGCTATGCCGGGCGTTTCGCGGGCAAC
>DATIWS010000266.1:0-3846 GCA_035519275.1 Acidocella sp.
GCCACCGTGATCGGCACGGTGCCGCATCATCACAGCTATGGGCTGGAATCCGTCATCCTGCTGGGGCTGCTGCACGGGCTGACCATCGATTCCAGCTGGCCGCTCTATCCCAGCGATATCCGCGCCGCCCTGGCCAGGGCACCAGGGCCGCGCATCCTGGTGACAACGCCGGTGCATCTGCGCGCGCTCCTGGCCGAGCCCGAGGACATGCCTCGCGCCGATCTCATTCTCTCGGCGACGGCGCCGCTGCCGGCCGAGGTGGCAACCGCCGCCGAAGCCTGCTTCGGCGCGACGCTCATCGAGATTTATGGCTGCACCGAGGCGGGGCAGGTTGCAACAAGACGCACCGCGCGCGAGACGCAGTGGCACTGCCTGGAAGGCGTTGAGCTGCGCCAGGATGCCCATGGCACCTGGGCCAGTGGCCCGGCGGTGGCTGGTCCGGCGCTGCTGCACGACATGATCGAGCTGACCGGCCCCGGCACCTTCCTGCTCGGCCCGCGCGAAGCCGATCTCGTTGATGTCGCGGGCAAGCGCACCTCGCTCGCGCATCTCAACCACCAACTCCTCAGCATCCCCGGCGTTAAGGACGGCGTGTTCCTGATGGGGGAGGCGCAGGGCGGCAACGTCGCCCGGCTGGCGGCCCTGGTGGTGGCGCCGGGGTTGACGCCGCAGGCCATTCGCGAGGCCTTGCGCCAGCGGATTGACGCGGCCTTCCTCCCACGCCCGCTGCTGCTGGTGGATAAGTTGCCGCGCAATACGCTAGGTAAATTGCCGCGCGCGGAATTGCTGCAGCGCCTCGGCCAAGTGTAAAGCGGTTGAGCATGTGGCTGACGCAAGAGCTCCAGTTCCCCGGTGACCACCCCACCGCGGCGGGGCATTTCCCCGGCAACCCGATCGTACCCGGAGCGCTGCTGCTCGACGCGGTGGTGGCGGCCATTGCTGGCGGCAATAACGCCGTCATCATCCGCGCCACGAAATTCCTCCAGCCCGTGCGCCATGGCGAACACCTGCAGCTGCGCTGGCAGCCCCTCGGCGGCGCGCTGTTCCGCTACGAATGCCGGCGGGCCGGCGATGACACGCTGGCCTTGTCCGGCACGCTAGAAACCGGCGCGGCCACGCCATGACCGGCGCCATGCGCGCCCAGGAATGGACAACCCGCCGCGAACGCGGGGCGCTACCGCTGATCCGCCTAGGCGTATGGATCGCGCGACGCCTGGGCCGGCGCACGGCACGGCTGTTCCTGTATCCGCTTTGCCTGTATTTCCTCGTCTCCTCGCCCGCCGCCTCGCGCGCCTCGCGCGCCTATCTGCGCCGGGCACTGGGCCGAACACCACGCCTAGCCGACATTTTCACCCATTTCTTCACCTTCGCCTCCTGCCTGCTCGACCGCGTGTTCCTGCTCAACGAGCAGAGCGATGAATTCGAGATAACCGTGCATGGCGAGGAGGCTTTGCGCGAGATCGAGCAGCAGGGCGGCGGCTGCATGCTGTTCGGCGCGCATTTTGGCAGTTTCGAGGTGGCGCGCGCCATCGGCCGCCGCCGCGGCACGCTGCCCATCAGCCTGCTGATGTATGAGGAGAACGCGCAAAAGATCCGCGCGGCGCTGGCGGCCATCAACCCGCAGCTGGGAACGGAAGTGATCGGGCTCGGCCGGCTGGATTCGCTGATCACAGTGGCCGAGCGGCTGCGATGCGGGCATTTCATCGGCGTGCTGGCTGACCGTAATTTCGATGGCAAAGACCTTGTCCGTTACCCGTTCCTGGGCGCGCCGGCAGCTTTTCCGCAAGGCCCGTTCCGCGTGGCCATGCTGCTGCGGCGGCCGGTGGTGCTGATGGTGGGCATCTACCGGGGCGGGCGGCGCTATGAGGTGCATTTCGAGCCCCTGGCCGAGGCCACGGAAGAACGGCCGCGTGACACACAGGCCTGGCTCGACGAGATCATGCGCCGCTATGTCGCCAGGGTTGAACATTATTGCCGCGAGGCGCCGTTCAATTGGTTCAACTTCTATGATTTCTGGGGCTGATATGCGCCGCTTCCGCCGGTTTCTCGCCTGCTGTGCGTTCGCCGCCAGCACCGGCCCTGCCCTGGCGCAGAGCGCCCCCACGGGCTGGGGGGTGCCGCAACTGATGCAGGAAATGGCCCAGGTACACTCGGCCACGGCCAGCTTCACCGAGCGCCGGACCGCCCCGGTGCTGAACGCGCCGCTGCTCAGCCAGGGCACGCTGACCTACGAAGCGCCTGACTATATGCGCAAGGCCACCGCCACTCCGGTGCCGGAAGACTTCGTGCTCGACAATGGCCGCATCACGATGACCGGCGGCGCCGATGGCGCCACGCATCATTTCGCGCTGGCCGACGACCCGCGGATTGGCGGGCTTGTCGAAGGTATCCGCGCGACGCTGGCCGGCGACCTGCCGGCGCTCGAACAGTATTATACCCTGAGCCTCGCCGGCAGTGCTGCGGACTGGCAGCTGCGCCTGCAGCCGCGGAGCCCGGCCTTGCAGCATTTCATCCAGTCGATCGTGATCCGCGGCCAGCAGGACCGCATCGCCAGCATCGACACGCTGAGCCGCGATGGCAGCGAGTCACTGATGAGCCTCGGCGCGGAAGCCGTGAACGATGCCCCCTAAGCGCCTGGCGCTCGGTCTCTGGCTGGCACTCCTCATCGCCTGCGGCATCGTCGCCGGGCGCGGCAGCTACCGCACCGACATGGGGGATTTCCTGCCGCATTCAGCCTCGCTGGCGCAGCAGGTGCTGGCCGGGCAGGTGAATGGGGGGGCTGCCTCGCATATCGTGCTGCTCGCCATCAAGGGCGCGCCGGAACCCGTGCTCGTGGCGCTGAGTCAGGCCCTGGCGGGCGAGTTACGGCGGCAGCCGGACTTCATCGACGTGATGAACGGCGACGATGCGTCCTTCGCCGGGGTGCAGGAATTCGTCTGGCGCAACCGCTATCTGCTCAGCCCCGGCGTGGACGAGCAGCACTTCTCCGTGACGGGCCTGCATGGCGCGCTGCTGAACGATCTGGCGCTGCTCAACTCGGAGCTGGACCCGGTGATGGGCCCGAGCCTGGCCAGCGACCCGACCGGCGAGGTGCTGCGGCTGATGGGCCAGCTCGGCGGTGGCGCTGGCGGCCCGGCGCGCCAGGGCGGCGCCTGGGTTGCGGCCGATGGCAGCACGGCGCTGCTGCTGGCGCACACCAGCGCGCCGGGCTTTGACCTTGACGGCCAGCAACGGGCGCTGGCGCTGATCAACGACGATTTTGCCCATATCCGGGCCACAGTGCCGGGTGCTGAAGCCGCCTATCTGCAAACCAGCGGGCCGGGCGTGTTCGGCGTGCGCACGCGCGATACGACCAAGCACGATGTCACGCGCCTGTCGCTGCTCGCCATGGCCGGGGCGGCAGGGCTGCTCGCCTTCGCCTACCGTTCACCGCGCGTGCTGCTGCTCGGCCTGCTACCCATCGCCAGCGGCGCGCTGGCCGCCATTGCCGCCGTGGAGCTGGCATTTGGCTTCGTGCATGGCATCACGCTTGGCTTTGGCGTCACGCTCATCGGCGAATCTCTTGATTACGCGATCTACCTGTTCACGCAGACGGCGCGTGGCGATTCAGCGCGGGACACGCTTGCGCGCATTTGGCCGACGCTGCGCCTGGGGGCGCTCACCTCCGTCGCCGGGTTCGCCGCCATGCTGTTCTCCAGCTTCACCGGCTTCGCGCAGCTGGGGCTGTTCTCTATCGCCGGGCTCATCGCCGCCGCCGCAACCACGCGCTTCGTGCTGCCGCATTTCGTGCCGCGCGGGTTTTACGCCGCCGGGGCCGAGCCGGTGGCCCGGCCGCTGCATGTCATC
>DATIWS010000267.1:0-2709 GCA_035519275.1 Acidocella sp.
CTTCGTGTTCTTCCCGCCCTCGCCGCGTTACGTGACGCCGGTTGAGGCTGCGCTGCTTTCCGCTCGCGCCCAGGGCGGGCCGCTGCGCGTGGGGCTGTTCGTAAACCCCAGCTTCGATGAGGTTGATGCGGTCTTGCAGGAAATCTCGCTGGATATCCTGCAGGTTCATGCCTCCCCGGCCACGGTGTCCGCGCTGCGGGACCGTTTCGGCCGCCCGGTCTGGCGCCAGCTCGGTGTGGCGAGCGCCGCCGACTTCCCCGCCGCCGATGAGCGCGCCGACGGTTACGTGGTGGAGGCGAAACCCCCGCCGGGGGCGACTAGGCCTGGCGGCAATGCAGTGAAGGCGGATTGGGCGCTGCTCGCCACCTTCCGCCCGGCCAAGCCCTGGCTGCTGGCGGGGGGGCTCAACCCTGGTAATGTGGCGCAGGCCATCGTGCAGACCGGCGCGCCGGGGGTGGATGTGTCCTCCGGCGTGGAAACCGCGCCGGGGAAGAAATCCCCGGAACTGATCCGCGCCTTTTTCGCCGCCGCGCGCGGAGGGTAGCTTACTTCACGTACTGCCGCACCACCGGCGCCAGCGTGGCGGCGATGCGCCGCATGCCTTCGGCGTTGGGGTGCAGGGCTGGTTCCGGCGGGGTCAGGCGCGGGTCCACGAACAGGTTCGAGTCGGCGTGGCCGTTCGTCTCCAGCAGGTAGCCAATATCCATGAAGGTGACGGTTGGGCTGCCGGCATAATGCCGCGCCAGGGCGGTGTTGGTGGTCTTGGTTTGCGCGTCCACCCAGGGCGAGCGGATGGAGGGCAGCACGCCGAGCAGCAGGATATGCGCGCCGGGCAGGCGGCGGTGGGTGTTCTCCACCACGGCCTCGATACCGGGAATGGTCATCGCCGCGTCCCAATGCACCCGGCCGAAATTATTCGCCCCGATGAGGATGATGGCGAGTTGCGGATGCAGCCCCGCGACCTGCCCGTTATCCAGCCGCCAGATCAGGCTCGCCGTGGTATCGCCGATGAAGCCGAAACCCAGCGCGTGGTAGGGGGCGTAATACTGGTTCCACACGGGCAGGACGTCGTCGTACCCGTGCCCGCCATGGCGCTGCCAGTAATAGGTGATGGAGTCGCCCAGCCAGACGATTTTCGCGTCCGGGTCAGCCTTGGCCTCGGCCAGGGTCTGCTCCCAGTGCTGGTGCCAGACGGGCAGGTTCAGCCGGTCGATCGGCGCCTCGGCGAGGTTCACCCGCGCCCGCGCAGCCAATGGGGACAGGAGCGGGACGGCCAGCGCCAGGCTGGCGAGCAGGCGGCGCATCATCACAGCCCGAGCAGCAGCAGGACGAAGCTGCCCCCGCCGAACGCGGCGCAATACCAGGCGAAGGGCTTCAGCGCCCAGGAATCGTGCTGTTTGAAGTAGCGCATCAGGAAGGCAGTGCTGGCATAGGCCACCACGCCCGCCACGATCGCGGCGAGCAGCGCGACGCCGAACAGCGCGTGCAGCTCATGCTCGTGCAGCAGCTTCGGGATCTCCGCGACGCTGGCGGCGAGAATCACCGGCGTGCCCATGAGGAAGGAGAAATGCGCCGCGTCCTCGTGGTTGATGCCGCGGCGCAGGCCGCCGACGATGGCCGAGCCGGAGCGCGAGATGCCGGGCAGGAAGGCCAGGCACTGGAACAGGCCGATGATCAGCGCGTCCAGGTTGGTGAGATTGCCGCTGCGCAGGGCACGGCCGCGCAGCCTCTCGCCGGCCAGCAGCACGCCGGCATTGGCGACGAGAAACAGCGAGGCGATGAGCGGGTTGCCGAACAGATGCGCGATCGGCTTCTTCAGCACCGCGCCGATGAGCACGGCGGGCAGGGTGGCGATGATGAGCTTCAGCAGCAGGTCGCGCGTGGCGCTGACCTCCGCTGCGTAGCCCAGGCCGAGCGCGCCACGCGCCATGGCCAGCCAGTCGCTGTAGAAATACACCAGCAGGCCGATCGCCGTGCCGAGATGCAGCATGACCAGGAAGGGCAGGAAATCCGGGCCGGACTGGTCGATGCCCCAGTGCAGCAGTTTCGGCACGATCACGGCGTGGCCCAGGCTGCTGACGGGGAAAAGTTCCGTCGCCCCCTGCAGAATCGCGAATAATACGGCGTGTACGAAATCCATGGTGGTCTCCCCATCCGGCTGCGGCGTGGCATTGGCAGCGCCTTGCTGCATTGCAGAATTCTGCTGCGCAGTTAAGTCAGGTGCATGCAAGATTCACAAGCCCCCGGCCGGGCGATGGTCGCGCTGCTGGCGGCCTCCTGTGCCATCGTGGTTGCCAATATCTACTACGTGCAGCCGCTGATCGGGCTGATCGGCCCGGATGTGCATATGAGCCCGCGCGCGGCGAGCCTGATCGTCAGCGTGACCCAGCTTGGCTATGCCGCCGGGTTGCTGCTGCTGGTGCCGCTGGGGGATCTACTGGAGAACCGCCGGCTGGCGGTCCTCACCATCGCCGCCTGCATGCCGCCTTTGCTGCTGGCGGGGATGGCGCGCTCGGGCGCCGAGATGCTGGCCGCGTCAGCGCTGGTCGGCGCCACCTCTGTCGCGGCGCAGATGCTCATCCCGCTCGCCGTGCATATGGCGCCGGAGAAGCGGCGCGGGCGGGTGGTGGGCACGGTGATGAGCGGGTTGCTGATGGGCATCCTGCTCGCCCGGCCGGCAGCCTCGGCCATCACCGCGGCGTTCGGCTG
>DATIWS010000268.1:0-2130 GCA_035519275.1 Acidocella sp.
TGTGGCATGCACCGCCGTTACACCAAGCTCAGCCGCCAGCGCCGGGATGATTTGCAGCGGATCTCCCCGGCGCAGCAGCAGATGCCCGCCGTGCGCCGTGATATCCCGCTCCAGCGCCGCCAGCGAATGGTGCAGCCACCAGCGGCTTGCCGCTCCGGCGCGTTCATCGAGGATGTACAGCAGCGCCACTGGTTCTTGCCCCGCACAGGCGGCGTGCAGGGCGGGGTTGTCTTCCAATCTCAGGTCGTTGCGGAACCAGACGAGGCTGGCGTTCATGCCACCTCGGCCATGCGGCCGAGCTGTTCCAGTGCAAAGGAGAAGAGCTGGTCCTGCCCCAGCAGGAACACGCGCAAGCCCCGGGGAAACAGCCGGGAGATGGCGGGCTCGCGCACATCCAGCCCATCGGTATGGCCACCGAAGGCGGGCAGGATCAGTCGCTGCGCATCGGCCACGAAGCAGCGGCGGGAGACGCGCTTGCCGCGCGCATCGATGCTCGCCTTAGGGTGGAAATGGCCGGAGAGTTCAATCTCGCGCGGGCCGAGCTGGTGGCTGGGCTCATGCCGGAAAGTGAACGGGCCTTCCCGATGCAGCGCCACGCACTGGCCGGGCAGGCCATGGGGGGCGGACTCGTGGTCGCCGGCGACCCAGATGAACTGCGCCTCGCGCGCCATCGCCTCGATGCGGGCCTTGTCGTCCTTGGCCAGGCGGGTGTTGCCGTCCTTCTCCTGCAGGGACTGGCCGAGCACCACAACCCTGCCGGGCCGGTATAGCCGCACCAGCCGGTTCAGCCGCTCGATGACGGCTTTGGTGTCATGAGTGGAGGCCAGCCCGGCGCCTGAGGCAAGGCCTTTATTTTTCTCGAAATGCGGGTCTGCGACGATGAGCACCCGCTTCTTCGGCCAGAACGCCGCCCCGGCAGGGTCCAGCATCAGTCGTTCATCACGGAAGTGCAGTGGGGCAGCGGTCATGACGCATGGAAAAGCATATTCTTTCCGCCGCCGCTATGCATAAATTAATTGTTACGGATGTTTCAGTCGCAGAGCCGCTCAGCTTACAGCGCGCGGATTATAGCCGCGCAGCTCGCCACCAGCAGCACGACCCAGTTGAGCATGATTCCGCCGGCACGGAAGGGGTTCGGCGCCGGGCGATACATGCCGATGGGGTGCGCGATGCGGGAGATGACGAGCGCCACGCTCAAACCCAGGATCAGCCGGCTATTGGCCCCGGCCAAAGCAAGCCCGGCCAGCAGCAACAGGGTGAGCGGCACGTATTCAATGAAATTCGCCTGCGCCCGCATGGCAACGCGCAGCGGCTCATGCTCCGGCGTGCCATTGCCCCCGCCGAGCGAGACCCGCAGCAGGTAGCGCTGGCGCACCACCATGGCGGACAAAACGACAAGGATGATGCCGAGTGTGCCGCCGCATGCGAGCAGAATTTGTCCACTGGTCATGAAACTTCCCCGGAAATAACCAAGATGTTAAGCTTTCGTATCAAGTCACATTGTTAACGCCAAGCCCTGGACCGCATTGTTATACTGGGCTGGTTACAGAGAGGAACTTGGCATGACCCAGACTCAAGATCCGACGTATAAATTCGAGCAGACGATGGCGGCCTTCAACCCTGAAGGCGTGATGGATGACTGGCGCCAGCGCACTTTGCGTGTGTTGCGCGCACAGGAACGGATGATGCAGGGCATGGCCGCGGCGGCGCGGCTGGAACTGCGCTTCGGCCAGGAATGTATGGCCAGCCGGCTGGGTCTGTTCAATGTCGGCTGGGCCGAGCCCGGGCACGCCAGCCAGCAATGGGCGGAGGATATGGAGAAGCTCGTCGCCGTGGTACGCGAGATAAGCGACGAGATGAAGGCCTGCTTCTCGGAGGCCGGGAAGCTGCTGCATGAAGAAGGCGCGTCAACGCTGGCGTATAAGCCGGTTGAGGCTGCCGAGCCGACGAAGGTCGCCGTCGAAGACGCTGGCGAGAAAATCAGCGAGGACGCTGGTGACGCTGTCGAGCGGACGAAGATCGCCGTCGAAGACGCGGGCGAGAAAACCAGCGAGACCGCTGGCGAGATAACCGGCGAGGTCGCTGGCGAGATAACCGGCGAGACCGCCCCGTAAGCCTCAGGCGGCGGGT
>DATIWS010000269.1:0-8189 GCA_035519275.1 Acidocella sp.
GCATCTCTCCCGTCTCCCCGGCACAGGCGGAAAACTGGGCCGGGCTTGGCTTCAACCCTGCGGCGTTCCTCGGCGATGTCGGCCTTTCCACCCCGGCTGGCGAGGCCAACCAACTCCCCCTCGCGCAGCTCTGGGCCCGGCCGACGGCGGAGCTGAACGGCATCTATGGCGGCTATCAGGGCGAGGGCAGCAAGACAGTCATCCCCGCCCATGCCACCGCCAAGCTCACCTTCCGCCTCGTCGCCGGGCAGGACCCACACAAAGTGCTGGAGAATTTCGAGCGCTTCGTCACCGACCGCTTGCCCCACGATGCCCGGGCTGAGTTCCGCCGTGGCGGCGCCTCTCCCGGCTTCAGCCTGAGCCCGGACGCACCCTTCCTGCGCGCCGCCCAGGCCGCGCTGGCGGCCGAATTCGGCAAGCCTGCTGCGCTGATCGGCTCCGGTGCATCCATCCCGGTGGTGGAGGCATTCAAGACGCATCTGGGGCTGGACACGCTGCTCGCCGGCTTTGGGCTGGACGACGATTGCATCCACTCACCGAACGAGAAGTTCGAACAGGCCTGCTTCCATCGCGGCACCAGGGCCCACGCCCGGCTGCTCGCCGCCTTCGCCGGTCAGCTGTAGCGGATCGCATCCTCGATCATCTGCACCGCCCCGCCGGCGATCAGCGCCACGTCGACGCGCATCTCCTCGCGCGCCCATTCCGGGTGCATGGCCAGCACCACGCCGGCGGCCTCCAGCAGCCGCGCCTGCTGCCGGGCGGAAACGGCATATGCCGCCTCGGCAAAGCTCGCCCGCGCCTTCACTTCCACGAAGACCAGGCGCCGCGCATCCGCCGCAACGAGATCGATCTCTCCGGCCTTGGTCCGCAACCGCTGCGCCAGGATTGTATATCCTGAAGCCGCCAGCAGTTCCGCGACCAGGTCTTCACTGCCGCGCCCCAGGGCCTGGGCCGCACGGCGCCGTGCGAGTGTATTCAGCGGGGATAAATTCGGGGCCAATGGCGCTGCTCTCATGCGCCGATCTTTACTCCAAATTTAGTTAATATTTTCCTAACGCCACGCGCCGCGCGGCTGGCCGGCGAATTCCTCGGCCAGCGCCAGCCCCAGAGCCAGCAGCACCGGGCCCAGGAAGATCCCCAGCGCGCCGAACGTGATTGCCCCGCCCAGCACGCCGATCAGCGTGACGGCGTAGGAGAGCGAGGCGCCGCGGGAAATCAGCCAAGGGCGCAGGATGGAGTCGGCGCCGCCAACGACGATGAAGCAATATGCCGCCAGCAGCAGCCCCGCCACCGGATGCCCTACCGCCAGCAGATACAGGCACACCGGCACGTAAATCACCACCGCCCCCGCGGGCACGATGGAGATGAGGCCGGACAGCGCCGCCAGCAGCAGCGGCTGGGGCGCGCGAGCAACCTCGAACCCGATGGCGTAGAGCACGCCCTGAAACGCCGCGGTGCCGACGATGCCAAACACCACGCCCCGCACCGTGGCGGCGACGAGCGTCAGTACTTCATCGGTCCGTCTCTCATCGATCAGCCGCACCAGCAGCAGGCGGATGCGCGCCACGATCGCTCCCCCCGAGAGGAAGAAAAAATACGCAATGAACAGCGCCACCACGGTGCCGATCAGCCCGTGAGACGCCTGCACAAGCAGCCGGAAGCCGGAATGCGCCAGCGTGCCGAGCACCGGCTGCAACGTGCTGGCCGCGCCGCCCAGATCATCCGCCGAGTTGTTCCAGAAATCCGTCAGCAGCCCGCCGATCAGCGGAATGTGCTGGAAAAATGCCGGGGCTGGCGGCAAGCCATTCTGAATCACTGCCTGCACCCAGTGCTCTATCTCGCGCGCCTCGCGCGCCCCCAGCAACGCCAGATGCACCAGCGGCACCAGCACGATGCCGGCCACCACCAGCGTAATCACGAACGCCGCGACGCTTGGGCGCACATAACGGCAGAACCCGGTGTAGACCGGCCAGAGGCAGTAGACGAGAATACCCGCCCACAGCATCGCGGGCAGGAACGGCAGCAGGATAAGCAGACAGCCGATACCGAGGGAAATCGCCAAAGCGAGCAGGATGATCCGGTCAAGTCTCATGGTCCGGTGATGCCTGAGGTACCCCCTACCCGCAAGCCCCGGTCGCATTGCGGTGATTTTCATCAACCAACTCTAATTCGGTGTTTTTTTCAGCATATCCGCCAAGCAGAGTTTTTGTTTGTAAAAAAGCTTGTTTTCTGAGATACTGTCCCGAAATCTGGACGCAACCTGACTCAATCACATCGAGTCATTAGGGAAAACGACAATGCGGTTTAATGAAATCGGCCAGCAGCTACGCGCCTACCGGATGGAATCCGGCCTGAAGGCTGAGGAGATCTCGGCCCGGCTCGGCGTCTCCCGTGCCGCCCTGTACCGCTACGAGAAAGGCGAGGTGATCAAGCTCGACACCGTCAACCGCCTGGCCGAACTGCTGAAGATCTCGCCGCTTACTTTGCTTGGCATCGGCGTGGAATATTACGGCAAGCCAGTCGGCTATGCGGAGCGCCTGCGCCAGATCGAGGAATCCTCCGACCAGATCCTCCAGGTGCATGGGCCGCTCTGTTACCTCACCACCTCGGACCATTACGACTCGCTGCTCGCGCAGATCTTGGAGGAGCAAGCCGACGCGCAAGGAGAGGACCGCATGGCCGCGCGCGCCGCGGCGGAGCAGCTGATGAGCGTGATGATCTCGCGCAAGCGTATGTACGCCGCGCGGAAGCCCTCGATCATCGCCATCCTCACCGCCGGTTCCATCCAGAAATTTCTGGTCGAGGGCATCTGCCCCCTGGCGCACGTCAGTGACCGGCTGCGCACCGCCGCGCGCGAGATGGCAATCCGCGAAATCGAGGCGGTGGCGAACCTGATGGAAAGCGAGCCGATCGGCCTGCAACTCGGCCTCATGGCCCAGGGCGAGCCTAACGGCCCCTTCACCCTGTTGCGCTCGCGCGACCGCGCCACGCTGGCCATCAACCCCTTCCCCTGCGACGCACCGCCCAGCCTGCAATCCGGCGTGGCCATGATCACCAATGCCGAGGACGCCGTGGCCGCGCATCAGCGCGTCTCCGAGCTTGCCTGGCGCGAGGCGGTGAAGGGCGCCGCAGCGGCCGAGCGCGTGCGTGCCCTGGTCGCGGCAGCGCGCGTGTGACCTCACCCCTTGTCACGCCGGCGGCACTGAAGAAGCTGCTGGGCCGCCCCGGCGTGGTGGTGCTGGACGCCACCTATTACCTGCCAAACGAGGACAGGGACGCGCGCGCAGTGTTCAACGCCATGCGCATCCCCGGCGCGCAGTTCTTCGACATCGACGCGGTGGCCGACCACGCCTCCGGCCTGCCGCATATGCTGCCCTTGCCGCGCGACTTCGCCGCCGCCGTGGCGGCGCTGGGCGTCAGCTCCTCCAGCCATGTGGTGGTGTACGACCAGTGCGGCATCTTTTCCGCCCCGCGCCTGTGGTGGATGTTCCGCGTTTTCGGGCACAACAACGTGCAGGTGCTGAACGGCGGACTGCCGGCATGGATGGCGGCGGGTGGCACGCTGGAACGCGGCGAGCCGGATACGCCCGCGCCGGGCAGGTTCGCCGCCTGCTACCAGGCGGAGATGGTCCGGGCGCTGGACGACCTCAAACGCAACCTTCTCACCAGGGAGGAACTGGTGCTGGACGCCCGCGCCGCCGCGCGTTTCGCTGGCACCGTGCCGGAGCCGCGCCCGGGCATGCGCAGCGGCCATATTCCCGACTCCGTCTCCCTGCCCTTTGCCACGCTGTTGCGCGACGGCAAGTTCCTGCCGCCCTCCAGGCTGCGGGCGAAATTTGCCAAGCTCGGCATCACCGGCGAGAGCAGGCTCGTCGCCTCCTGCGGTTCGGGCGTCACCGCCTGCGTGCTGGCATTGGGCCTGAAGCTGGCGGGCTTGCCCGAGGCGGCGATTTATGATGGCTCTTGGGCCGAATGGGGCTCGCGGGACGACACCCCTATCGAGGTATGAATGGCTAAAAAAATCGAGACGGCCCTGGTGCATGCGGGGCGCAAGCCGACCAAGGCGTACGGCTTCGTCAACCCGAAGCTGGTGCGCGGTTCCACCGTGCTCTACCCGGACATGGGCACCAAGCTCGCCACCGGCAAGCGCATCCTGGAGCCCGTCGATATTTACGGCCTCTGCGGCAACGAGACGCATTTCGCCCTGGAAGCGGCCATCGCCGAGATCGAGGGTGGCAGCCACGCGCAGGTCACCAGCTCCGGGCTTTCCGCCATTACGGTGCCGCTGCTAGCCTACCTGAAGGCGGGGGACCATCTGCTGGTGCCCGATTCGGTCTATGGCCCGACCCGCACCTTCTGCGACGGGCTGCTGCGCCGCTACGGCGTCGAGACCAGCTATTACGACCCGATGATCACGGCACCCGCGCTGGAGGCGCTGTTCCGCACCAACACGCGCGTGCTGTTCACCGAGAGCCCCGGCAGCCACACCTTCGAGGTGCAGGACATTCCCGCCCTGGCCGCGTTGGCGCATGAAAAAGGCGCCAAGGTGTTTCTCGACAACACCTGGGGCATCCACCATTTCCAGCCCTTCACCAAGGGGGTGGACGTCTCCATCCAGGCGCTCACCAAATACCCTGGCGGACATTCGGACATCGTGCTCGGCGCGGTGGTCGTGAACAGCGAGGAAGACTGGAAATGGCTGCGCCTCGGCGCGCTGGAATTGGGCAACTACGCCAGCCCGGACGATTGCTGGCTGGCGCTGCGCGGCCTGCGCACGCTGCATGTGCGGCTCAAGGCGCAGGAAGCGGCGGGGCTGCGCGTGGCGGAATGGTTCGCGGCCCGGCCCGAGGTGGTGCGGGTTCTGCATCCGGCCCTGCCCTCCTGCCCCGGGCACGAGATTTTCGTCCGCGACTTCGCCGGCTCCTGCGGCCTGTTCGGCGTCGCCTTCCAGCCGCAATTCTCCCCCGCCGACGTGGTGCGGATGATCGACAGCCTGCAACTCTTCGGCATCGGCGCGTCCTGGGGCGGGTTTGAGAGCCTAGTGCTGCCCACCACCGGCACCATCAAGCGTTCGGCGGGCACCGGCGTGTTCGAGGGTGAGTTGGCTCGCTTCCATATCGGGCTGGAGAACGTGGACGACCTGATCGAAGACCTGGAGCAGGGCCTGGCCTCGTTGCGCGCCGCATGAACGCCCTCATCCCGCCCGAACTCTCGGCCTTCCTGGGCACCATCGGCCTGGCTTTCATCATCGGGCTGGAATTGCACGCCTACCGGCGGCGCGATGCCGGCAATCTGCAGCCCGAGGCGCTCGGCTTCGGCACCACCCGCACCGTCACCCTGCTGGCCGCGCTCGGCTTCAGCCTGTGGATCATCGCCCCGGTACTGCCCTTCTGCATCGGGCTGGGCGGGCTTAGCCTGCTGCTGCTGTTCGACTATCGCAAGCGCCTCAAGGACGGCGACTCCTCCCTGCTGCCGACGGTAATCGGCGTGATGGCCTATTCGCTCGGCCCGGTGGTGCTGGTGGCGCCGGTCGCCCTGCTGGCGGCGCTGGTCATCCTCATCCTGCTCTCGCTCGGCGAGCAGGAGCAAATCCGCCGCCTCTCCGACGCCTTCCCGGCCGAGGAAGGCGTCACCTTAGCCAAGTTCTTCGTCCTGGCCGGGCTGATCTACCCGCTGCTGCCGGATGCCGATATCCCCTATCTGGCCGGCATCACCTACACCAAGGTGTGGATGGCGGTGCTGGTCATCTCCGGCATCTCCTATCTCGGCTATCTCGCGCATCGCTACGTGTTCCCGCGCGCCGGCACGCTGCTTACCGGCGTGCTGGGCGGGCTGTACTCCTCCACCGCCGCCACCGTGGTGCTGGCGCGGGCTGCGCGGACCGAGCCGGATACAGCCGCCTTTGCCCCGGCGGCGGTCGTCATCGCCACCGCGATGATGTATGCGCGGCTGCTGGTCGTCATCGTCCTGCTCGGCCATGCCGACGCCGCGCTGGCCCTGGCCCTGCCCTTTGGCGGGCTGTTCGCGGCCTCGCTGGCTGTGGGCGGGCTGCTGGCCTGGCATGCCAAGGGCACTGCGACCTCCACCCATGCCACGGTGGCCGGCAACCCGCTGGACCTGCCGGTCGCCTTCCTGTTCGCCCTGTTGTTCCTGGTCTTCGCCGCGGTCACCAACGCCGTCACCTCGCGCTTCGGCGCCACCGGCCTGCATGCGCTGAGCTTTGTGGTCGGCTTCTCGGATATCGACCCATTTATCTTCTCGCTGCTCGACGGCAAGTTCCAGGTGAGCCAGCAGGCGGTGGTGAGCGCCGTGCTCATCGCCAGCGCCAGCAACAACCTGCTGAAGACTGGCTACGCGCTCGGCCTCTCCCGCAGCCGCCAGATGCTTCCCGCAGCCGCTTGGCTGTCTGCCGCCGCGGGTCTGAGCCTGGCCTGGGCCCTGGCCTGACCCGGCGGCAAGATTTTTCATTCTTGCCGCTGATTTGCTGCTGGAAACGGCGCGCCTAGCGCATTATAGTTCCTCCACAAAAACATATCCGCGCCGGCACGGCGCCCCCGCACAGGCAAAAAAGTGCGCAGAAACAAAGGGGAAGAACTATGAGTGCAGTACCAAGCGCTGGCGATTCCACCCTCATCTCCAAGAGCGGCGCCGCCCCACGGCGCGAGTTCGAAATCAAACAAATCCATTTCAAGGATTTATGGGAGGCGTTGCGCCTCGGCGTCGCCGACTGGCGGGCCTGCCGGACCGAGGTAATGGGGCTTGCGGTGCTTACCCCGGTCTCGGCGATCATGCTTGGCGCGGTGGTGGCGGCACCCAACCTGCTGCCCTTCCTGTTCCCGGTCTGCGCTGGCCTTGCCCTGCTGGGGCCGATGGTCACGCTCTGGTTCGTCGCCCTCTCGCGCGAGCGTGAACGCAGCGGCGTCGCCCTCGCTGAGGCCGCCTCGGAGCCGTTCAATTCCCCCCGCCTGAACACCATCCAGTCTCTCGGCCTGCTCAGCATCGCGCTGTTCCTCGCCTGGCTGGCGGTGGCGGGCATCGTCTATGCCCACACGCTGGGACAGAGCGGCCCGGCCCGGGGGCTTGAATTCTTCGTCCGCGTGTTCACCACGGCGGCGGGGTGGGAGATGATCTTCTTCGGCTACCTCACCGGCGCCGTGTTCGCCCTGGTCACGCTGTGCATCGGGCTCGTCTCCTTCCCGCTGGCGCTGGACCAGGATGTCACCACCTGGCAGGCGATCACGGTCTCGGCCCGGGCCATGGCCCGCAACCCGGTGGTCGTGCTCGGCTGGGGCTTCATCGTGGCGGCGGTGATGGCGGCGGGCACGATCCCGGCGCTGCTGGGCCTCGCCGTAGCACTGCCTGTGCTCGGCCACGCCACTTGGCACATCTACCGCCGCCTCGTGGCCTGAAGCGACCTAAAGCCACACACACGGCGCCTCCGCCGTTTTAACCGTCATTTCATATAAGCCGGAAAGGCAGAGAAGATCTGCATAGCTGCGCGTTGCTGCCATCTGTCCGCAGTATTGCGTGGCACCGGAAATCATCTTATGCCCCAGGCGTCTTTGGTCAAAGCAGCCACCCTTTTTAACAAGAAGAGCTGCCAGGGCCGAAGCCGGGGGAAATGGTTTCTGGTGAGTGCATTATCCCAGTCGGATCGATCTGGGGGAGGACATATAATTGCGATATTGGCGACAACTCGGCTTAGTAGCCCCGCTGGCCCTGGCTAGCTGTTCCACGGACAATGTGCGCTTATTCCACCCCGTCGGCCTGATGGCCGGGCTGGAATTCCACTACACGCTGTGGATCACCGGCATCATGCTGCTCATCATCGTGCCGACTCTGCTGATGACGATCATCTTCCCGCTGCGCTACCACCATTCGCGCAACGCCAAATACACGCCGGACTGGCACTTCTCCGCCACCATCGAGATCCTGGCCTGGGCCATTCCGCTCGCCATGGTCGTGGTGCTGGCCTACATGTCCGTCTCGGCCATCTACCGCATCGACCCGTGGAACCCGCCCCAGCTCGCCAACGCGCCCGGCGCGTCGCAGCCGCCGGTCAAGGTCGAGGTCATTGCCACTGACTGGCAGTGGGTGTTCGTCTATCCTGACGAGAACATCGCCACCATCGACGATCTGGTGGTTCCCGCCGGCCGCCGCGTTCAGCTGACGATGACCGCCACCGAGGC
>DATIWS010000270.1:0-22496 GCA_035519275.1 Acidocella sp.
GACCGCGTTCTGAAAGCCGGACTGGATCTGGCCGACGTAATCGGAGATGCTCGCAGCGGCTGATGGATAATCGCGGAACGATGCCATTTGCGGCGTCAGCACGCCGTCGACGACCTCTTGCGTCGGCCGGCTGGTGCTGGCTTCGCCGTCGACCGCCTTGATACCGAAGAGATTATTTCCGGCGGCCGAGGCGCCCCACCCGGTCTCCAATGCGCTCTGCGCGAGCAAGGCCACGGCGGGCACGCCGAGCTGTTGGGCCGCAGATGTGATCTCGGGCCACACGGTGCGGGCAAAATTCGTCGCATTTTCGAGCAACGTAGCGCCTTGTCCAGTGCTGCCGGAATTGGCGATATCCGCGGAAGCCGCGCTGGCGGATGTGCCAGCCACCGTTGCAAGGGGGGCGGCTAAAGGGGCAACCGCGGGCGGGACAACAGACGCCACGGTTGCAGGCGCGGCTGCGGCACGGCCACCAATCTGGTTGATGGTCGCCGCGGTAAGCTGGCTGTCGTATTTGCCGAAATCATTCTGCGCGATGTTCCAGAGGAACATGCTCTGGAATGCATCGCCGCCAGTGCCGAGCGCGCCCGAATCAAATCCGTTCATGTTCAGCTCCGAGAGCATCTCGTCCCACAACATGCCGGCCAGATGCTTGACCGTTACGGCCAGCGTGGGCTTTGCCGCGCCGCTGCTGGGCGACAGGCTGGATTGACCGGAATAGGAGGGCGCAACGAGTGTCACTAGATCACCTTGATCGTGCCATTGATCGCGCCGGCCTGTTTCAGCGCCTCAATGATCGCGACCAGATCCGAAGGCGACGCGCCAACCGCATTGAGCGCCCGGGCCACATCGGCAAGGGTCGCCGCGCGGGGCAGGGCCACCACATGCGCTTTGTCCTGATGCGCATTCACCACGGTGTTTTGTACACCCACCGTGGTCCCGTAGCTGTACGGCGCAGGCTGGCTGACGGCATTCTGGGTCTGGATATTCACCGTAAGATCGCCGTGTGAGACCACCGCAGGGCCGAGCGTCACGCCGCCATTCATCACGATCGTTCCGCTCTGCGCATCTACGACGATCGTGGGCGCCTGAGCGGCCGGCGTAATCGGCAGTGCCATGACGCCAGCCATGAACTGCATCGGGCTCGACCCGGAATTCTGCAAGTCAACTTCGCCGGGGGAGACCGCCGTCGCGGTGCCGGGACCGTAAGCCGCCACGATAGTGTTGGCGATTTGTTGCGCGGTTTCAAAACTCGGATTGTTCACTAGAAGCGCGCTGGCGCCGCCTTGCGCGAAACTGGCCGGGATCGTGGTGGAGACGATCGCCCCGCCCGGCAGCGAGCCCACCGTTGGCACATTGACGCTGGTGGAGTTGCCAGCTGCGGCACTGGCAAACCCGCTCACCAGCAGCGGTCCTTGCGCCTGCGCATAAACCTGCCCGTTGCCGCCGCGCAAAGGGGTTGGCAGCAGCACGCCGCCGGCGAGCGAGGTCGCGTTGCCGGCTGCTGAAACCGTGACATCGATATGCTGCCCGGCATGAGCGAAGGCGGGGACCTCGGCAGTCACCATCACCGAGGCGACATCCTCCGGCTGCATGAAAGTCACATTGGGCAAGGCGATGCCCATATTGCGCAGCATGTTGAGGATGGCCTGCTGGGTGTAGGGCACTTCGGTGGTCTGATCCCCCGTTCCCGCCAGGCCGACCACGAGCCCATAGCCGTAGAGCTGGTTGGACGGCGCGCCCGCGACCGTCACCAGCTGCCCGATCGTCGTCGTGTCCGCGGCGAGGGCAAGGCTGGGCAGCGCAAGGAGTTGTGCCGTCAGGCCTAAAACGGCCAGGCTTTTGAAAGGATTTGTTGTAGCCATGGCACCTGATGCGCGTCGTTGATGGGGCCGTTGCCGACATACTGAACATTCATGTCGGCGACGTCGTTGGAACTGATGGTGGTGTTGGCCGTGATATCATCCGGGCTCGCATAGCCGGTGACGACGATGCTAGTGACGTTGCCATTGACGTTGACATTGGTGCGTCCGGAGAGTGCCAGCGTCCCGTTGGGGTCGACGTGCGTGACTACAGCTTCGACCTGGCCAGAGATGTTGTTCGACGCCGCGGCCGAACCGGCGCCGGCGTATTCCTGATCGCTGGTTGCCGCGATGGAGGGGGAAAAATGGGACCCGGCGTAGTTGCCAAAGATTGGAGGAACCCCCATGAAGTTGGTCATCGCACTGTTCAGCTTGCCTTTGCGTGTCAGCGAATCGTTGTCGGTATTTATCGCGGAAGTGCTTGTCACGACGTTGATGGTGACAAGATCGCCCACCCGCCAGTCCCGTCTGGGCTGGTAGAGCGAGCCGGACGTGGACGCGGGAAAGATGGAGCCATCTGTGGCCGCGGGGTGCTGTGCGACCTGCACCGGAAAATCAGCCGGCTTGACGATGGCGGCCGGGCCTGGCGCGGCCGCGGTGCAACTGGCGAGCGCGCACGCGCCGAGCAGTGCGCCCGGCAATGCGATGACCGGGATGACATCGGCGATTCGCGTGAGGCGCCGCCCCGGAATCATGCGCCGGCGGCTGCCTGGGCGAGGTAGTTGAGCTGGTTGTCGACCGCTGACGCGGCCTGCGTGCCGAGCTGGTAGGCGCGCTCCGCCGAAATCATGTTTACCATAGCCTGAACCACATCGACGTTCGACGCCTCGAGGTAGTTCTGGTTGACCGAGCCGAGCCCGTTGGTCTGCGGCGCGCCGACGATCGCGTTGCCGCTGGCCGTCGTGTTGGCGTAGAGGTTTCCGCCAAGCGGCTGCAATCCTTGCGGGTTGACAAAACTCGCGAGCTGGATTTGCCCAACCTGGGTTGCCTGCTGAGAGCCTGGGACCGTCACCGAAACCGTGCCATCCGTCCCGATTGTAACGCTCGTCGCATTCGACGGGATCGTCACATTCGGCAAAACCTGGTAGCCGCTTGAATTGACGAGCTGGCCGTTCTGGTTGAGCTGGAAGGAGCCGTCGCGCGTGTACGCCGTCTGGCCGTTCGGCTGCAAAATCTGGAAATAGCCGTTGCCGTTGATCGCCAGGTCGAGCGGGTTGCCGGTGCTGGTCAGCGTGCCCTGGGTCAGCACATCCTTGATCGAGTTGACCTTGACGCCGGTGCCCAGCTCGAGCCCGGAGGGATAGATGGTCTGCCCGGTGGAATTGGCCCCCGGCTGCGTGCCGTCCTGGTAAAGCAAGGTCTGGAATTCCGGGGTTTCGGACTTAAAGCCGGTGGTGTTCACGTTCGACAGATTGTTGGCGATCGTGTCCATCATCGTCTGGCTGGCTTCGAGCCCGGTCGCGATCGTATCGAGAGCGTGATTCATCGTTCAATTACCCCTGGGCCAGCAGCGTGTTAAGATTCTGGTCAGTGTTCGAATGTGTTTTCATGAGTTGGGTCTGGAGTTGATACGACCGGCTATCGGCGATCATCTCCATCATTGCCTGGGTGGGGTCGACATTGCTTCCGTTCAGATAACCCTGATGCAGGGAGCCGTCTGAGGCTGGCTGCAGCGCCGCGCCGGCCGGGGGCGCTAACAGCGAGCCACCGAGCGGGGTCATCGTGCCAGAGGGCGTGGCCACCAGATTGATCTGGCCGTAAACCTGCGCCGTCATATTCGCCTGGCCGGCCGGCACGCCGGAGATCGTCCCGTCCGTGCCGATTTCAAGCTTGGTAAGGGTCGGCACGCTGATCGGCTGACCGGCTGTGTTCAGCACCGGATTGCCCGAGCTGTCGGCGAGGATGCCGGCACTGGTAATCTGCAAGCTCCCGTTGCGTGTCAGCGCGTTGCCGGCCGGGGTCTGCACCTCAAGCCAGGCATTGCCCGCAACCCCGATGTCGAGCGGATCCCCGGTTTGGCTGAGCGGGCCTGGCTGGGTGTCCGGATTGGGCGTCACGGCCACGGCGTCTGCCCCGACGGGTGCATTGGCGCCGGTATAGGGAGCTGCTTCGGCCATCGCCTGCACGGCGGCATAGCCGGGTGTCTGGAGGTTCGCCAGGTTGGACGAGGCCGCCTGCATCCGTGCGTCGATCGCCTGCAGCCCGGCCATGCCGGTGTAGAGTGAATCAGCGCCCATGATCAGATCTGCGTCAGCCTTGTGCTGTCCTGCTGTTCGGTCTGAATAACCGAGGTATTGGCCTGGTAGGCTTGCTGATACTGGATCAGCGAAACCAGCAGCGACGAGGTGGATGCATTGGACTGTTCGAGGTTGCCGCCGCTGAGCGTACCCGCCTGTCCGGCACCAGGCACGTTCACGACCGGCTGGCCTGAGCTCAGGTTCTCGGCGTAGAGGTTGCCCGAAACCGACGTCAGTCCATCCTGGTTGAGGAAATTTGCGATGCCGATCGTGCCTGCGGTCAGCGTTTTCCCATTGCTGTAGGTCGATTGCAGGATCCCGTTGGAGTTGATGGTTGTGCCGCTATAGCTGCCGGGCGCCGAGCCGTCATTGTTGGTGTCTGTGACGGCAAAACTCTGATTCCCGAGAGACGTGTTCGTGAGGTCGAAAGTGATCGCGGAGTTCGCGGCGCCATTGCCCCAATTCACATTCAGCGTCGCCGGGCTGCCGGTGATAAGCTGGCCCGAGGAGTTGAAATTCAGTGTCGTCATCGGTGTGTATGGCGGGCTGCCGAGGGAGGTTCCCGTGGACGTCGTGGGATCAGCATAGACCGCATAAGACGTGGTCGCGTTGGCCACCGGCTGCGCCACGAGGTAGAGCTGAACGTTATTGGCGTTGCCGAGCGAGTCATAGGCGACGACGGAGGTTGAGGCCGTGTAGCTATTGGCGGCGGTCGGGCTGAACGTGGCGTTCGCGGGGGCGGAAGCGCCGGAGTCGAGATTCAGAACCAGCCCCACATTGCTGGTTGCTTTGCCCGGAACCGCGCCCGTGTTGATCGTGACCGGGGTCAGGCTGCCGCTTGTCGAGGCTCCCTGGTATCCCAGAACCTGGGCGCCCCTGGATGTCACCAGTTGCCCAGTGGAATTGAGCTGGAACGAGCCGTCGCGGGTATATTGTTGCTGGCCATTCTGGCTGACGATAAAGAAGCCGTTGCCCTGAATCGCGGCGTCAAGCGGATTGCCGGTGGAGACCAGGCCCCCTTGCGCGAAATCCGACGAAATCGAAGAGGTCGTGACGCCGATTCCAGGCACATTGCCTGCCCCGGCAGGATAAATATCGCCGAACAAAGCCGACTGGCTCTTGAATGCCGTCGTACCCGCATTCGCCAGATCATTGGAAACCGTATCAAGCCCGGTTTGCGCGCCGAGCAGGCCCGTAAGAGCGGTTTGTAGACTCATGACGAGGTCCCTCCGAGAACGGTTTGGATTGATGAGACAGGCAGCGGCGTGGACGTGCCCTGAATGTTCAGGGTCGGCGACGTACCGGATACATTGACACCCTGTACGGTGTAGACGCTGTACGGCGTGACGGGGACGGCTGCCCCCGAGGCTGAGGTCGCATTGACCTGATAGGTATATTGCGTCCCCGCGACACCGTTGCTCCAGGTGAAGTTTTGCTGCCCCGCAGGCAGCGACCCAAGGTTGAGCGTGCCTGCGACCGTGCCGCTGGGCGAAAGGATTGAGACAGTCACGTTCTGCGCCGCGCTTGCAAGGTTGAAGGCGCCGGCCGCAGCGCCGCTGGTGTTTGCAAGGATCGTGTCGCCCGAGACCGCGACTTGCTTGCCGACCAATGTTGACGCCTGAGCCATTTGCGCGGCCGTCGTGCTGGATTGGATATTTCCAACCTGGGTGTTCAGCTGGTCGATGCCGTTCACCTCCGAAACCGCGGCGAATTCGGATGCAAGCTGTGTGGGATCGGCCGGCGATGTCGGCGTCTGATATTTCAACTGTGCCGTCAGAAGCTGAAGAAAATCAGATTGTGTGAGCGTGCTCGCCGCGCCGGCGCTGCCTGCTGTCGAGGCGCCTGAAGTGCCGGAGAAAGCGGTTGTGGACGCAGCGGCCGACACCGCCGCCGCTGAATTCGAAACAGCGAGATTCGTCATCAGGCCACCTGGAAGCTGGAGAGCATTTGTTGATCCACGCGGCTGGCTTGCTGCAGCACCGCGACCGAAGCAGCGTAAGTGTTTGACGAGTCGATCAGGTCAACCATCTGACCAACCTGCGACACGTTGGAACTGGTGACGTAGCCTTGTGCATTGGCGTAGGGGTTTCCTGGGTCGTATTCCGTTTTCGGCGGCGCATTGCTGAGCACCGTTCCGGCGACACTCACCCCCATATCGGGCAACGCCGCTCCATTGGCGTTGTTGGGGGCGTTCACGCCATTTTCCGCCATATCGACTGGCGCCGCTTCGAACACGACCTCATGCGCCCGGTAGGGGGCGCTGCCTGGCGGGGTGACGGAGTCAACATTGGCGAGGTTGGACGCGATCGCGCTCATGCGCGCGTCCTGCGCGTTTAAGGCGCTGCCGACAATCGTGAAAACATCTGAAGCGCTCATATCAATTGCCACTCGGGTTTGGCCGAAGCGCGGTAATCAGGTCCGCGGTCGACTGGTGCAGAAACGTCGATGCGCCGATCATTTTCTCGCCGTTTTGCGCCGCTTCGATGCGCTCGGAATCAAGGGAGACGTCATTGCCATCAAGACCGACAGCCGCCCCCGAGCGATATTCAGGGGAGGCGGGAGCGCCAGAGGGATCGGCAAGATGCGACTCTAAAGCCGCCGCAAAAGGGACGTCGACGGCTTTGTATCCGGGTGTATCGGCGTTCGCAATGTTGTTCGCCACCAGCGAAGCTCGCTGTTGCCCGACACTTAAAACGCCATCGTAAAAATTCAAAAATCCGACTTGCATTTGGCCTCTAAACGCCGGTCAAAGACGCGCTAACGCAATCAAAAGTTGTGCAAACATTTGTTGGCGGCCTGATCGCGTCCAAAAAAATCATCGTGCATAACTAAACATATTTTTGCAGCCTAAGGATGTATTTGTGCCAGCGGTCAAGCGGGTTGTTGTGGGCGATGTCATGGTGCGCCAATAAATATTTTGCAATGGACCGTTAGATGAAGTTGGGGTCCGTTAGCATCTGATGCCATTGGCAGAAAAGGGTTGTGCTGCTGTTTTGGGGGTGTATTTTATTAAATTTTTTTATGGCCTGAAATCGTATTGCGTTATTTAAGGATGGTCTTATGAAGCGTCCGCCGCAACTACTGGATGATAGTTCAGGGGCGGGGGGGTACGGTTGGTGAGACTTAGTCTGTGACAATTGCCGCTTTATATTCGGCTTTAAACGTAGCTGGTGGCGGGGTGTTTCCGCAGGCAGCGCAAGAGGCTGGTTCAACCGGAAATTTTCTAAGCGTGGTGGATTCTGCTCTGCGCGGTGTGAGCGCTGCCCAGGGCGATGCCGCAACGGCAGAGGCCGGCTATGTGGTGGGAGCGCCGGGTGCCACGCTTGGCAAAGCTTTGGTTTCGAGTGACCGTGCTGAGGTTGCCTGGAATGCGACCGTTGCCGTGCGCAACGAGGTCGTCTCTGCCTATCAGTCGATCATGAACATGCAGTTTTAAATGTCTGACTGGCGGGTATATGTGCGTCTCGCGCAGACGCAGCTTGCGCGGATCCCCGCAATTGGTTGGTTGGCAGGCGGCGTCATCGCGATAGCCCTCGCAGTCGTGATTTTTATGGAGATGAGCGGCCCGCCTTATGTCGCCCTTTACGAGGGGCTTTCGCCTGCCGATGGCGGCGCGGTGATTGCGCAGTTGCAGAAGCTTGGGATCCCCTACGAGCTGCAAGCGGCGGGCAATGTTATTTTGGTGCCTGCGCCGCAACTGGCAGCCGCCCGGCTGCAACTTGGCGCGGCGCAAATTCCTCAGAATGGCGCGGCGGCGGGGTGGAGCAAGCTGGAAGACGCGCCGATGACGACGTCGGATCTCGCTCAGAACGCGATGGCGACGCAGGCGTTGGAGGCATCGCTCGAACAGTCGATAGAGATGATGAACGGGGTTCGGTCGGCGCAGGTCTATCTCGCGTTGCCGCCTGATACGCCGTTCCTCGCCGATCAACCTAAGCCGACGGCTTCAGTGGTGATATTGGCGGATGACGGCAGCGCCGAGGCACAGGGGCAGGCCATCGCCAATCTGGTCGCCGGCGCCGTTCCTGGTTTGTCGGCCCAGCAGGTGAGTGTCGAAACGACGTCCGGCGTTGCGGTATATCCGGTCAGCGGTCTGGGTACTGCTTCGGCACAGTTCCAAACTGTTGCCCAGATTGAAAACGCCGCCGCCGCCCGCATCGCTCAGCTCCTCGTTCCGCTTGTGGGAGCTGGAAATTTTCGCACTGATGTATCGGCCAATGTCGATTTTACGCAGGAGCATATTCACCAGATTTCCTATGGACCTTCGCAGATCGTGGCGCACGAGGTTACGGCGCAATCCGACCAGGTTGGCGCGCAAAACGCGGCGATCGGCATCCCGGGGGCGTTGTCCAACGAGCCTCCCGCGGCGACGACCGCGGCAACCCCACCGGTGCCTGGGGGAGGTGCGGCCGGCTCGGTGAACTCATCGGCCAGCAGTTCAGCGGCGCAACCAAGGGAGCCGCAACAGAGTAGCAAAAATCGGGATCAAACCTATGTCGTTGATCAGAGCGAAAGCGACATCAGCAAGCCTGACTGGGTGGTACACGCTATCGCCGTTTCGGTCGTTCTGAATAAGGCTGCTCTTGGTGCGACTTCGATTGATCAGGTGAAAGCCGCCATTACAGGTGCCTTTGCCTATCCGCAGGTTAATGTGAACATACTCGCTGCATCGTTCCATGCTGGCGGAGTGGGTGAGACCTCTGGAGGGCTAATACAGGCCGCGGCTCCGGTATCGCGTGCTCTGCTGGAGGTTGTCGCGGCGGCGGCGCTTCTGTTTGGTGTCGCGCTGCCGCTGGGGCGCCGGTTGGGTACGCTCGGGGCGAGTCTGCCCGCGCCGGCCACGTTGCAGCGTCCTGTTGCGGTTGCGTTGGCAAGCGGGGGGGGCTCCGATTTGCGCGGTCAAGTGACCAAAGATCCGGCAAGTGCCGCAAGGCTGTTGCAAAGTTGGGCTGAAGAGGATGAGTGAACAGAGCCTTAATATGCTCCAGAGGCAATTGACTGGCGCCGAGCGGGCGGCGGTCGTCTTGCGTGAACTGGGCAAGGATGTTGCCGTGACCGTGCTGGAACATATGGACGATGCCACAATCGGCCGCATCTCCGCGGCGATGGCGCGTCTCCGGAAAATGCCGCGTACCGCCACCGATGAGATCATGAGCGCCTTCGCGGCGGATCTGGGTGCCGGTGGAGACAGCAATGTCGGGTACCGTTATTTCGGCAAAATGCTTGCGGCGGCGCTAGGCGACGCGCGTGCTCAAGAGAGCGCCGCTCCTCCCTCGCGGAACGAGGTCGCTGCGCCTTTCAACGCTCAAATCAATGCCGACCCGCGGGCATTGGCAATACAGATGGCCAGCGAACGGCCGCAGACTTTGGCTCTTCTGCTGGCGCAGCTTCCGCACGATACGGGTGCGGCCATGCTCTCCTTCCTGCCGGAGAAATTGGCCGCCGAAGCAGTCTATCGCTTCTCTAAGCTCGATGCGGTTTCGCCTGAGGCTGTCAGTGAGCTGCACGGAATGTTGGCGGAGCGTATGGCCAACAATGGCGATGACGGGCGGCGATCAGCCGATTTGGGCGGCGCCAAACAAACAGCCGATATCCTCAATCACTTGCAAAGTGAGCTCTCCGAGCGCGTGCTGGAGGACATCATGGCGCGCGACAGAGAAACGGCTGATAAGATCCGCGAAAACCTGTTCACGTTCCTCGATGTTGTCAAACTTTCGGATCGTGCGCTGCAGCTTCTGTTGCGGGAGGTCCCGGGTGACAGCTTGGCGCCCGCGCTGCGATTGGTGGACGAATCCGTGCGCGTACGCTTCTTCCAGAATATGTCCTCCCGAACTGTTGAGGTTCTGAGCGAGGAGTTGAAGAGCGGTCCGCCGATGCGGCGGGCTGACGTATTGTCTGCACAAAGCAAGATCGTCGAAGTCGCGTTAAAGCTTGCGGCCGATGGAAAGATCAGCATCAATGGTTCCGAGGAGCTGGTGTGATTGTTCCTTCTTTTGTTCCTGGCGGACTCAATGGGGCCACAAACGCTACGAGCACGGCCAATAGCGGCATTGTGGCCTCGGGCGAATCCTGGTCCAGTGCCCTGGCGCAGGCGACAGGGGATGTTTCGTCAGTAACGTCTCCTACGGAATCTCAGCAGGCAGCCCCGGAGAGGCTGCAGGCGCACGGCGCCACGACAAATGGCGACGCACAAGAAACCAGCAATGCGCGGGGCGGTGCCGCAGAGAAGGCGGCGGATCATGGTGACGGCGCGGGCGCTGCCGGTTTGAAACACAAGGGCGAAGCGCCGGTGCACCAGACAGAGGCCGGCACGGCGACGACATCCACGTTGCGGCGCAAGCACGAGTGCCAGGGCCAGCCGCTAGTCGGCCTTGCGGCCGGTTCGGCCCAGGCAGTTTCGCAATCCTCCCCGGTGCGAGGGGAGGCGCGGACGGGCGTCCGCACCGCTGGGACGCATACCGCGGTGACACATACTGACGAAGCCGCCGCGCAGGAGCTGGCGGATGACGGCGCTGCCCTGCTGAACGGACAAGCTGGCGCGCCTGGCACGACCGATGATCCGGCGACCGCCGCAAATCCGGGGGCTAAAAAAATATTTGATGCATCACCCGAGGTCAAAGCCGGGGCCGTTTCAGCGCAGGAATCTCAGGCAGCAGCCGCGCCATTAACGGGACCGATAATGCCACCGGCCATCACAGCCACCAGTCCGGGCGCCAACCCTCAAGCGGTCGGCATGCACCGCGCAGACAGCCTGCCACATCAACCGGCAATCGCGGCAGCGCCGGAAAAACGATTGCTCTCCGATAACGCAGCATTGCCTGATAGCGGCAATCCCGCAACGCCAAATGACAAGACGATCCTGGCCAGCACCGCTGCTTCCGGGAGCGGGGGGATGATCATTGCCGGCGTGGGTGCGGGCGCCGCGTCCGCCGCTACCTCGGCCAACGCGAGCCTCAGCTCCTCCGCAACGGCCAGCACCGCATCCACCGTGCCTGCCGCCGATGGCGCCGTTGCAGCGACGCCCGCCGCCCTTGCCGCCTCGATTACGGCAATGCACAAGAGCGGCCAGATCAGCACTGTTCTGCGTCTCGATCCGCCAGGGCTTGGCGCGCTCTCCGTCCATATCGCGGTCGGTCAGAGCGCCCAGGTGAACGTGCAGTTCATACCCACGGTCGCGCAGACCGCGCAGTTGCTGAATAACAGCCTCGTCGATTTACGGCAGGCGATGGCCGCTGCCGGCTTAACGCTGGGTCAGACGCAGGTCAGCGGCGGAGGGCAGGGCGGCGGCACAGCCTCTAACGGCAACGGGCAGGGCGGACGCTCGCAATCGGAAACCAGATCGATAGGGGCATCCACATCACAACCGGTTGAATCCGGGCCAGCCGGGGTACGCGCGTATGCTTGATCACGTGCAGGGTATCTCCCTGGCGGACCTGTTTGCCGCATCAAGGACGCCCCAGCTTCGTTCGGTTCTGATGGAGGGGCTTTCTGACCGGTGGATGCGTCAGATACGTCTCGCGCTTTTCGAGCGCATGCGGAATCCCGTTCAGATCCAGGCGAGTACGAACGTTGTCGATAGCCTTGACAACGCGTTGGCGGAATTGCCGCACGTCATTCTTGCCGCCATCGTGAAGATGACGCCCGGAGATGCCCGTATGCTCGTCATCATTGACGGCGATCTTATCGGCGCGGTGGTCGACGGGATGTGCGGCGCGACCAGCGCCGATCCCTTCATGCGCGACGAATTGTCCCCCATGGAGCTTCGCATCGGCAAGCAGATGATCGAACTCACCTTGGGCGCGATGACGGAAGTCTGGAGCGCCCTTACGCCGCTCACCTTGACGCCGGTCCAATATGAAACCTCGATCGGCATGCTCGCCATTGCCGATGGCAAGGATTGGATGATCGTCACCAAGGGCGTTATCGAGACCGGAACCGGGACCGGGGCTATCACGGTAGTGTGCCCATACGCGGCGTTCGGCATGCTGGAAGCCAAGATGGCCCAGCAGTCTGGGCTGTTTGGCCAGCGTGCTGTCGATGCTCATTGGGAGAACGCGTTAGCTGATCTGTCGGACGATGTAACGGTTGAGCTTCGCCTAGAGATCGCGCGCGCTCAGGTTGCGATTGGCGTGTTCGAAGCCATGCAGCCTGGGCAAATACTGCCTTGCCTGCTTTTGCCGGATGCGATCGGCGTGGTTGGCGATGTCGACCTTTTCGATGCCGATTATGGCCAAAGTGATGGGTATGCCTGCTGCCGGCCGAAGGTGGCAGGCCACGATGAAGGAGAGAGCGCCATGGCGAATGAGAATGCCCCGAATATCCATGATCCGGAAAACAATCGTGTTGAACTGGAGAAGTTGCACCCGCTCCTGCAAACCGCTCCGGCGATCTCCAGCAAGGGCGTGATCGAACGTGTGCCCGTAACACTGACCGTGGAACTTGGCAGGACGAATATCTCTGTGAAAGATCTGCGCCTGCTGCGACAAGGCCAGATCGTTGTGCTAGACCAGATGGTTGGCGAACCGCTGGGTATTTTCGCCAATGGCCACCGCGTTGCCTCCGGCGAGGTCGTTTCGGTGGACAAGGACCAGTATGGCATTCGCGTGACCGCGCTCGCCGACGCAAATGAACCTGCCAAAGACGCAACTTCGTGACTGCATCCGAGGTCAGCGCCGGCGCCTGGATCGCCTTTGCGGAGCTGGCTGGTCCGGCGCTCGCCTTGATGCTGGTGATCGGGTTGGCCGCCGGCGTCTTGCAAACCATGACGCAGATTCGTGAGGCTTCGATTCCTTTCATCTTGAAATTGGCCGGTTTTGCCGTCCTCAGCACAGCGGCGGGTCCGCTCATGATGGGAGGGGTCGATCAGTATGCCGCAGATTTATTTAAGGCGATCCCGGGGATGATCCATGGCTGACGCAGCGCTCCCGCGTCGCCCCGCAGCCCTGAGTGCCACTCAGCTGTCGGGCCCGATCGTGGTTCTGCTGGTATTGGTGATGCTGGTGATACCACTACCACCGATCGCGATCTCGTTTATGTTCGCACTCAATATCGCCGCCGGTCTCGTTATTCTGGCCGCCAGCCTCTACATCCATTCGCCTGCTGAATTCTCCGCCTTTCCCTCGGTGCTGCTGGCAACCACGCTGATGCGCCTGGCGTTGAATGTCGCCACCGCGCGCGCGATTCTGTTGAATGGCTATACCGGGCCGGGCGCGGCCGGGAACGTGATTGAATCCTTCGGCGAGTTCGCGGTCGGCGGCAACTACGTCGTCGGCGGCATCATCTTCATCATCCTCATCATCATCAACTTTATGGTTGTCACGAAGGGCGCCAGCCGCGTGGCTGAGGTGAGCGCGCGCTTCATGCTCGACAGCTTGCCTGGGCGGCAGATGGCGATCGATGCCGAGATCAACGCCGGCGTTCTTTCGCCGCAGGCGGCGGAGCGGCGGCGCGAGATGCTGCGGCGGGAGGCGGATTTCTTTGGCGCCATGGATGGCGCGAGCAAATTCGTGCGCGGCGACGTGGTTGCGGCTATGATCATCCTCGTCGTCAACATGCTGGGCGGGCTGCTGGTCGGGACCCTTCAGGACGGTCTGCCGCTCGCCGACGCCGCGCGCAACTTTACACTGCTCACGGTGGGTGACGGGCTGGCGGCGCAGATCCCCTCGCTCACCATCTCGGTCGCCGCCGGTCTTGTCGTCACCCGCGTCGCCACCGGAGAGGATATCGGCCAGCAGATCCAGTCCCAGCTTGCCAGATACCCGCAGGCGCTTGCGATTGCCGCAGCCATTACGGGCGCGATCGGCCTGATCCCGCAAATGGCTCACATCCCCTTCCTGCTCTTGGCGGCTGTTCTGGGTGTGACCGCCCAGCGCCTGTCACGCCAGGCGCCGGAGGGCGCGGCTCAGGCGTCCGGCAATGCAGGAACCGCGGCGGCAACGGTGGAGGTGAAGGTCGATACGCTCATCGACGTGACGGGCGTCGATCCGCTTGGCATGAATATTGGTTTCGCGCTCACCCCTCTTGTCGGCCAAGGCGAAGGGCTGCTGCTCAGCCGCCTTACTGCCGTGCGTCAGCGCTTTGGCCGTGCCATGGGGTTCCTGGTGCCTGCCGTTCATATCCGCGATTCCAGCGACCTGCCGGCGCATGGCTATCGTTTTACGCTCCGCGGCGCCTCGATCGGCGGCGGAGAAGCCTGGCCGGGCCAGTGGCTCGCCCTTGAAGGACCGATGGTCACCGACAAGTTGACGACTGGCAGGGCGGTACGTGATCCGGCGTTTGGCCAGCCGGCCGTCTGGATCCCCCAGAACGTGATCCCGTACGCCGAGGAACTCGGCTACACCGTCGTTGACGCACCGAGCGCCATCGCGACACATTTCGCCGAAATTCTAAAGCGTAACGGCGCCGAGCTGCTGGGCCGCCCGCAGGTGGAAGGGCTGATGACGCGGCTGGCGGAGACCACGCCGCGCCTCGCCGAGGAAGTGCGAACCAATCTCTCGATGGGTCTGATCCGGCAGGTGCTGCAGGCTTTGCTGGCCGAGGAAGTGCCGATCCGCGATTTCGAGCGGATCGGCGAAGCTTTGGTGGAAGCCGCCGACGGCGGCAACAAGGATGTGGATCGCCTGCTTGCCGCGGTGCGGCTGCGGCTGGGGCGTTTTATCGTCAGCCAATTCGTCGGTGCGGAAGCGACGCTGCGTGTCGCCGTCTTGCAGCCACAACTTGAGGATCTGATCGCCAAATCCCTCCGTACCGGCCGCGACACCGGAATCGGCCCGGAAATTGAAGCGGAGGCCGCCAGCCACCTCCGGCAGGCCGCCGAGAACGCCGCCCGGGCGATGCGCGCGCGCGGCCAGAAGCCGGTGCTGGTGGTTCAAGGCGCGCTCCGCCGGGCAGTGGCCAGGACAGTCAATGGCATCCTGCCGGTGGTGGCGCTGGAGGAAATTCCGGAGAGCATGAAGCTGCAGGTCGTGCAAACCGCGGCGCCTGGGCAGGCTGATGCTTGAAACGTCCGGCACCGCCGCGAATACAAAAGTCTTGCACGCGCTTTATGGCGGCTGGATCAAACGAATCGCATTGGTGCTGCAGTCCCGCATGCCATGGGCGGATCTCGATGAGCTGCTGCAATGGGGCGCCATCGGTATGCTGGAGGCCATGAACCGGTTCGACCGGACACTGGGCGTGGAGTTCCAGGCTTTCGCCATGCGCCGGGTCCGGGGCGCGATGCTCAATGGCCTGCGCCGGGAAGGCGCGCTGCGCCGTGGCGAATCCCTGTTCAATGCCGATGCGGTGGACACCGCCGCGTTTCTCGGCGGCACTTCACCGGAAGACCCTTTGGCCCAGCTCGTGCGCTCCGACAGCAACGCGACGCTGGCGGCGGCGCTGCACAGCCTGCCGGAGCTCGATTACCGCGTGCTCGCCTTACATTTTTATGACGAAATGAACAATCGCGAAATCGCCGCCATCCTCGACATAAGCGAGGGCTATGTCTCGCGTATTCGTAAGCGTGCGCTTGAAACTCTCGCGGGGCGCATGTCGGCCCAAAGTAATGGAGCAACCATATAATGTCGGGAATCTTGGGCATCATTGGCGCGCTGGCTGTCGTCGTTCTGGGGAGCCTCGCGGATGGCGATCCGATCTCGGCACTTTTCAGTCTCACCGCGGCGATCATTGTTTTAGGCGGCACCTTTACCGCATTGTTCACGCAGTTTGGCGTTGACGGTCTGATGAGCGGACTTCGTCGTTGCGTGTGGCTCGTCAAACCGCCGCAGGTCGACCTGCCGGCCTTCATCGAACAGGTTTCCGGCTGGTCCAATCTCGCGCGTGCGCAGGGTGTTCTGGCACTGGAGGACGCACTCAATTCGGTGACGGATCCCTTTCAGCGGCAGGGACTGCAGATGATCGTCGACAATACCCGTCCGGACGATCTGGAGGCGACCATGACCATCCTCGCTGATAAAGCGGCTCGCGAGGATCAGATCGCCGGTGACCTCTGGGAGGCGGCGGGCGGTTATTCGCCGACGATCGGTGTGATGGGCGCGGTACTGGGGCTAATCCACGTGATGATGCGCCTCGACCACCCGGAGGAGCTGGGTGAAGGCATCGCCACGGCCTTCGTCGCGACGATTTACGGTGTTGGCGCGGCCAATCTGATCTTCCTGCCGCTTGGCACCCGCTTTGCCTCCTTGGCGGCCGAGCTGGAACGCGAACGGCATGTCATCATCCAGGGCTTCATGTTGCTCGCGGAAGGTAAGCCGGGAATCGTGATACGGCAGACCTTGCAGAATTTTCTGGCCGCCAAGACGACAAAGAGCGCGAAAGCCGCCGCGAGCGACGAGCTGGCGGATGAACCTGCCGCAGAGCTGGGCTGAACATGAGCGCTCACTCGTCACCATCGCACGGGAAAAAGAAGCCCAATCACGAGCGTTGGGTGATCAGTTACGCCGACTTGATGACACTTTTGCTCGCGTTTTTCGTCGTGCTCTACGCCTCATCGACCCGGAATAAGCAAAAAATGGACGCGGAGGCACAGAGCATGGTGAGAGCCTTTAACAACATGTCTCCCTCAGTCGTGCAGGCTCAGTCCGCCGGACGCGGGATCATGCCGCACCAGGTTTCGCTGCAGCCGGACAAACCGTCCCCACCGAAGGAATCGCCGTTACCGCGCCAGGTAGCCCACCAGATGGCGGCTGAAATGCTGGCACTGCAAAAAGTGACGCAGAAACTGGAGTATCTCCTTCAGCCATTGACCACCCAAAAGCTGGTCTCGATGAACGCGCAGCCGCTGACGCTCACGATTCAGCTTGACGCCTCTGTACTTTTCCCGAACGGAAAGGCGACCCTGGTGCCCGCCGCCGCCGCTCTGCTCACCAAAGTTGCGAGCAGCCTGGCGCAGCTTCCCAAGCCATTCAGCGTTATCGTGCAGGGCTATACGGACAACCAGCCGATCGCCACCGCGCAGTTTCCTTCGAACTGGTCGCTTTCCACCGAGCGTGCGGTAAGCGTGGTGCAGCTGTTAGAGGCCAGTGGCATCGATGGCAGCCAGCTCTCAGCCGAGGGCTTCAGTCAATATTCCCCTATCGCCAGCAATGCCACGGATGCCGGCCGGTCCCAGAACCGCCGTGTTGTTCTTGTGATTCATGTCCCGGACCCCAATGCTCCCTAAATCACCTCAAGCCGGCTCCGAACGGCCGCAAAACACAACTCGCGGTTTACGCTCCCGCCAGCTCGGCAAGCTCTACCGGCCTGGCCTGACCGTGACGGCTGTTGTCCTGCTCTGGGCCGCCTTGAATGAGCCTGTACAGTTCACAGCCGTGGGCCTGATCGTGTGGCTGCTCACCGCCGCGGCCGTTGGTCTTCTGGCGTGCGCCGCACTGGCTCTGGTGGAACCCGCGGTAAAGATCGGCGGGGCGCGGGTCCTGCAGGCGATCCGTGAAGGCAGCGACAAGGCAGGGGAAGCATGAGCTTCGTGGTGGTGCCTCGCCGGAGCGCGAATGTCCTCGCGCCGGAGGTTCTGGGCCCCGACACGGCGGCGCTGGAGGCGGATATCGCGCAGCGGGTCCGCCACGAGGTGGCACGCCTGCGCGCGCAGGCCGAAGCCGAAGGCCGTGCCCAGGGCGAGGCGGAGGGGCGCAGCGCCGCTCAGGCGCAAGCCGCCGAGGGACTTGAAGCAGCGATTGCGGCCTTGCGCGATGCCTGGAGCCAGCTGGCCGCCCCCCTTGCGCAAAGGGAGCGCGACCTTGCCGAGCTGGTGACCGATCTCTCCTTGGCGCTTGCCCGTCACATTGTCGGCGTCGAAGTTAACGCCAGTGCCGATAGCCTCAAAACCCTGGTCGCCCGGCTGATCAGCGAGGCGGAGTCCGAGCGCAGTCCGCGGCAGAGCATCGTCGTGCGGTTGAACCCGGCGGATCATGCTTTGCTCGATCCCGTCACGCATATCGAGAACGCGCACCTGCTTGCCGATGCGGCGATCAGCCGGGGCGGCGCGCTGGTTGAAATCATCGCGCCGGACGGTGACCCGATCGACAAAATCGAGTGGGATGCGACGATTGAGACCCGCATTGGGGAAATCCAGGCGGCTCTCGCGCTGCATGCCGATCGTTATGGCGGCGGGAGTGCTGGAACCTGATCACGATCGAGAAGATCCGCGCCTTGGCGGCGGAGCGCGCGCGTGAGGCTCTCACCCGGGATCCGGTCCGCCGCTATGGCCGGATCGTCCGCGCCAGCGGCGATGTCCTGCATGCGAGCGGCATTCGCGCGCCGATTGGCGCGCGTTGCCTGATCGATATGCAAAACGGTCATCCCCTTGCCGCCGAAATTGTCGGCTTCGAGGCCGATGCGCTGCTGATCATGCCCGAGCAGGGAAGCCGCGGGGTGATCCGGGGGGCGCGGGTGCATGTCGAAAGCGGCGCTTCGGCCCCGCTCATGGGCAACGCGCTCCTGGGCCGGGTGATTGATGGCCGTGGCAGGCCGCTCGACGGCAAGCCGCCCCCGGATGTGACGCAGCCCTGGCCGCTGCTCGGCGTGCCGGTCAACCCGATGAGCCGGGCACGGATCGACACGCCGTTCGATGTCGGCGTCTGCGCCATCAATGCGCTCGCCACCATGGGCCGTGGTATGCGTATCGGCCTGTTCGCGGGCAGCGGCGTCGGCAAGACGACGCTGCTGGGGATGATGGCGCGGCATGCCAAGGCCGATGTCGTGGTGGTCGGCATGATCGGCGAGCGCGGCCGCGAGATCCGCGAATTCATCGAAGACCATCTGGGGGCTGCCCAGCCGCGCAGCGTCGTGGTCGCCTCGCCGGCGGACGATACCTCCCTCGGCCGTTTGCATGGCGCTTATCTGGCGGCCGCCATTGCCGAATTTTTCCGCGACCAGGGGCGCCATGTACTGCTGGTCGTGGACTCCCTCACGCGCCTGGCTATGGCGCTGCGGGAAATCGGCCTGGCGGTGGGCGAACCGCCGGCGACCAAAGGTTACCCGCCCTCCGTGTTCGGCGCTCTTTCCGCCTATGTCGAGCGCGCCGGCAATGGCGGGGCAGGGCAGGGCTCGATTACCGCCATTTACACAGTGCTGGTGGAAGGCGACGATCATGTCGGCGATCCTGTCGGCGATACCGCTCGCTCGGTGCTCGACGGCCATATCGTGCTCTCCCGCGCCCTCGCGGAGGCGGCCTTTTATCCGCCGATTGACGTCGTCGCCTCATTGTCCCGCCCGATGCCTGGCCTGGTCGGGCCGGCCCATTACCGGCTCGCCTCGCGATTTCGCTCCCTATGGGCGCGTCGCCAGGAAAAGCAGGACATCATCGATCTCGGCGCCTATGCGCCGGGCCGGGACCCGCTGCTCGATGAAGCGATCAGGCGAGGCCCGGCGCTCGAGACCGTGCTCCGGCAGACTGCGCAGAGTTCGGTGTCGCTTGCTGCCAGCTACGCCGCCCTGGAGGCCGCTTTCGCGGATACGGTGCCATGAAGACGCGCACTATGGCACGGCTCGATCTTATCGCGGCTGAAACCGCGCGGCGATTGCTCGACGAGATCCGGCGCCATAACGCCACACTCGTCCAGATCGCGCAGCAGCGCGGCGTGCTCGCCGGTTATCGCGAACGACTTTCGGAAAGCTGGCTGAGCGGCGACGTAGTGACTGCCGGCCAGGCGAGGCGGGCGGGGCATTTCGTTGCGGCTTCGCGCACGGCGGACGCGCAGATCAATCTGATGGAAGCGCAGACGCGCGAGCAGCTAGAAGTCGCACTGCAGAACCTGGCGAAGACGCAGGCGCACCGGCGCGGCCTCAACGAAGCGCAGCGCAAGGCGGCACTCCAGGAGGAACGCGCGGCCACGCAGCAACAGGAACGTGCGCTTCCCTGGCGGCCCCGCCCTCACAGCAATGGCCTTAAGAAATGACCCCGGATTTTGCACGCGGCGCGGTAACCGCGCCATCGCCGGCAAAACTGGCGCCCTCGGCGCGGATCGCGACACGTCCGGCTCACGCGGCCGGACGGACCTGAAGGAGACAAGCATGGAACTCTCTTATTATACCAATTTCGCCAGCAGCATTGCCCAGCAGGAAGCGCAGCTCAGCACGCTCCAGCAGCAGATCGCTTCAGGTGTGTCTGTCCAGACCCCCGATCAAAACCCGGCGGCTTACGAAACAGCGACGCTTGGCAACGATCAGATCAGCGCGTTGACCTCGGACGCCACGATACAGGCCAGCATTCAGAGCCAGCTCGGCAGCGTGAGCAACACGTATCAGTCCGTCTCTTCGCTGTTCGACAATGTGCAGTCGGTCGTCGAACAGGCTCTAAACGGGACCACCAACTCCGAGAACATGAAGTTGCTGGCGACGCAGGTATCGACAGCGGCGCAACAACTCGTGGGTCTCGGCAACAGCACGGGTACGAACGGCACGTATCTGTTCGGTGGCTCACGCGGCAATGTTCAGCCATTCCAGACAGGTTCGAGTGGCAACATCGTCTATATGGGTGATGGTGGCCAGAGCCAGGCCGCGATCGCGCCCGGCGCATCGGCATCGACCATCGCCAATGGCGAAGTGTTCATGAATGGGCTCAGTGGCGACGGATTTGCCAGCGTCACGGCGACTCCGTCGAATAGCGGCACCAGCTCGCTATTGTCTCAGGGGGTTGCCAACCCGGCCGCGGCATCGGCGTTTCAGGCATCACCGCTGGCAAACGCTATCACGGTGAGTTTCTCCGGCCCGCCCAGCGCTCTGACCTATACCACGACGCAAGGGGGCGTCACGAGTGCGGCCGCTTCGGTAACCCCCGGCATGTCTTTGACACTGGGCGGCGTGGATTTTCAGTTGAACGGCACCCCACAGGCCGGCGACAGTTTCACGATTTCCCCTAGCCGCCCGCAATCGGCCTTCAGCCTTTTGCAGAATGTCGCCAGGACGCTTACGGCGGCGGGCGGTGACACTTCCCCCGCCCAGGCCGCACAGACGCGTCAGCAATTGAACCAGGATCTGTCCGGCCTCGCGCAGTACCAGCAATCGGTGCTGGCGGCGCAGGCGCAGAACGGCGTGACGCTGCAGGCGGTGAGCAAAGCGGGCACCAGTGACACCAACCAGGAGACGGCGGTGCAGACCGCTGTGCAGAACGCCACAGCCGTGAATATGCCGGCGGCGCTGACCACGCTCTCCGAGACCGAAACCGCTCTGCAAGCCGCCATGAAAGCTTTCGGCAGCGTGCACAGTCTCAGCCTGTTCAATTATCTCTGAGGAGACCGCCTTGTCGGACGCCATTCTTATCGCCGGTTATTACCGCAGCGGCACATCCGCCCTTGCCGGAGCGCTGCAGCGCCTGGGCGTCAGCCTGCACAACGATGCTGAAGCCAACGAGCATAATCCGCTTGGCTTCTACGAGATTCCGGAGCTGATCGAGTGGGACGTCAACGTGTTCGCGCATCTCGGAGTCGAGTGGACGGATGTGCGCGGGCTTCCCGAGGGGTGGTGGGAGCGCGCCGACATGGCGCGCTATCTCTCGCGGCTGGACGAGATCCTGCGCCGCAGGTTCAGCGGCGATGCGCTTTGGGGCCTCAAGCATCCGCATTTGTGCCGGCTGTTCCCGCTCTATGAGCGGGCGGTATCCCAGGCGGGCCACAAGCCGCATGTCATTCATATTTGCCGGGCCCCCTGGACGGTGGCGGCGAGCCAGCACCGCAAGAACGGGCTGGCGCGTGCCCACGCGCTGTTGCTGTGGCTGACCTATCTGGTTTCCGCCGAGCGCCATGCCCGTCATTTGCCGCGCAGCTGGCTCACGTACCAGGACCTGCTGGCGAATCCGGCTGAGCAGATCAGGCGGATCGAGAAAGACCTTGGGCTGGAGCTTGGCAACCGTGTTCCAGGCGGCCTGGCCGAGGCGCGCGGCTTCCTCACCAGCCAGTTGAACCGCAGTGAGCCGGTACCGCAAGACACGCTGTTCCGCCCCTTGCAGGCTTTGGCCTCGCAGGTGTGGGACGCCGTTCAGGCGCGGGACTTCGCGCCAGCAACCTGGGACGGTTTTGCCGCGGGTTGCGCGGACATTGTTGGCTTTCTCGCCGAAATTGGCACCAGCCGCGGCGTGGTCATGCCGGGATTTGGGGCGGTTCAGCCGGTCGCGATGCCCAATACGCAGGACCGCATCGGGCTGCGGCCGGCCGAGCGTCTCGATGCCGGCGCAAAGCAAAGATTGCTGGCGCTGCGTGACGCCGCCCCCGCTTTGCCCGAGCTGCATGTGTTCATCGCGGCACCGCCGAATCGCGCCCATGCAATCAACGACACGCTGGAATCGTTTCGCGAGCAATGGCAAGGACCGGCGCGGATCAAGATCGTGTCGGTCGATCCGGTGGAAATACCCGATCACACCACGATCCTGGCCCCCGCCGAGGCTGGCGCGCTGACCAGGATACTCTGC
>DATIWS010000271.1:0-3122 GCA_035519275.1 Acidocella sp.
CATCGACACCATGCAGAGTGAAAACATGCTTGGACGTGTCAATAGCAATGCGCTTAAACTTCATCCGGGCGGCCCTCTCGTTGGATTGAACAGCTCAACATTGGCACAAGATGCCGTTGGGCCGTCCACCCCAACAGGGCATCAATTCGTCGAGCCTGTGTGCGGGATGATCAGCGATTCTGGCGAGGATGTCAGCGAGCCATGCCTGCGGGTCGATACCGTTCATTTTTGCCGTGGTGATCAGGCTGTACATCATCGCGGCGCGCTGACCGCCGCGGTCAGAGCCGGCGAACAGCCAGTTGCGGCGCCCCAGGGCCAGGCTTCGGATGGCCCGTTCCGCCGCGTTGTTTGACAGGCAGATCCGCCCATCGCTCAGGAATCTGCTAAAGGATGACCAGCGGTTGAGCATGTAGTCCATCGCCTTGGCGACGTCGTTGTGGCGCGAGAGTTTGGCGCGCTCGATCCGCATCCAGGTCTCGAGATCGGCGACCAGCCTGGTGCTGTGGTCCTGGCGCGCGGTCAGCCGCTCGGCGGCCGGCTTACCGTTGATCGCGCGCTCGATTTCGAAGATCGCGTCGATCCGCTGCACCGCGGCCAGCGCCATCGGCGCGACGAACGCCGGTGTGCGGCCCTGGGCCTTGCGCTTTGCATTCCTGGCGATGTCGGCCAACTCGAAGAATTTCCGCCGCGCATGCGCCCAGCATGCGGCCTCAACGATGGGGCCCGGTGTTCGTCCGGCTTCGTAGAGTTTGTTGTACCCGCCATAGGCATCGGCCTGGAAGATGCCGCTATATCCGGCGAGATGGGTCTGCGGGTGAATGCCAGCCCGATCGCGCGAATAGTAAAACACCGCGCAAGGCGGCCCCGCGCCGGCGAACGGCCGGTCGTCGCGGACATAGACCCAGGCGCGCGCGATATCGGTCTGGCCCCGCGCCAGCACCGGCACGGTGGTGTCGTCGCCATGCACGCGCTCAGCCGCGAACACCACCGTCTCGAGATGCTTGAACGCCGGCTCCAATGCGACGCAAGCGGCCCCGACCAGATCAGCCAGGGTCGAGACGCTGAGCGGCACACCCTCACGGGCGAAGCGCTCGGACTGGCGATTGAGCGGCTGGTGCTGGCCGAATTTCTCATAGGCGATCATCGCCAGCAGGCTGGGACCGGCGAAGGCGCGCGGGATGACGTGGAACGGCGCCGGGTTCTGGCTGATCGTCTCGCAATCGCGGCAGGTGAATTTCTCCCGGACATACTGGAGCACCTTGTGCTGGCGCGGCAGGCTCTCCAGCGTCTCGGTCACCGTCTCGCCAAGTTTGGCCAGTCGCGTCCCGCCGCAGCATGTGCAGGCGCTGGGCCCGGGCAGGACAATCCGCTCGCGCGGCAGATGATCGGGGAAGGGTTGGCGCGACGGGCGCTTGCGGGTGGAGCTGGCGACAGTCGTGGTGCGGGCCTTCGCGGCTTCCTGCTCGGCGCGCAGCTCGTCCTCGGTGGCGGTGGCCTCGAGCTCCTCGAGTTCAAACTCCATCTGGTCGAGCAGGCGCGCCGTGCGTTCTGCCCGCGGGCCGTAGATGGTGCGCTTGAGCTTTTCAATCTGCAGCTTCAGATGCGCGATATAGGCCGCGATATCCGACCGCTCAGCCTGGGCAGCGGCGGCATCCGCCCGGGCCAGATCAAGTTGAGCGAAGGCCGAACGGACAATATCCTTCAGCGCATCGATATCGTCTGGCAAGGTCGAAGGATCAAACGCCATGGCCCGTATAGAATCACAAACAGCAAGGGTTTTGCTACAAAATTCCGCACGTGGCGAACGGATTTCCAACTATCCGGCGGCTTGCGGACGCCAGCTTTTCTGTGGATGTCGCCAGTCGATTCCTTCGAGGAGATAACCCATCTGCCCGGGCGTGAGTGCCACAACGCCGTCCACGGTTTGCGGCCAGATAAACTTTCCGCGGTCCAGCCGCTTGGCGTAGAGCGACAGGCCGATGCCGTCATGCCAGAGCGCCTTGAGCAGCGAGCCGCTACGTCCGCGGAAGAGGTAAACATCGCCCGCGAACGGATCACGTCCAAGCCCCTCCTGCACCTGCAACGCCAGCCCACGCATGCCGCGGCGCATATCAGTGTGACCCGACGCCAGCCATACCCGCGCCTCAGACGCCATCGGGATCATCCGCGCAGCACCGCCATTACCTGGCGCAGCGCCGCAGCTCCCACCTGATCATCAACCCGCACACGCGTACCGTCCGGCAACACGATCTCGATCCGGCTCGCGCCAAATTCCGTCGGCCGCGCCGGTGGTGGCCCCGTCTGCGGATCAGGCGTGTTCAGCAGCGCGTCGGCAGGTCTCACCTGGCGCACAGAGCCAGCTTCACCCGCCAGCACCCGTACCGGGATAAATTCCGGAACCAGCTGCGCCATCGCTAATTCACCGCTCCGAACTTGCGTGCGCCATTTCCAGAGCTGACCACGCGAAACCTCGTGCCGCCGCGCAACCAGTGCAAACACTGCCCCCGGCGCCTCCGCTTCAGCCACAATCCGAAGCTTCTCTTCCAACCGCCAGCGGCGGCGACGCTCAATCCCAGAAATGATCTCCATCCCAAACCGTCCCCCGCTCATAATGACGCTCATAGAAGCGCCGTTATGAGCGCTCCTTACGCGGCCGCGGCAGGCGGTTCAGACCGGATGGATACGCTGAAGGCAGGGGAGCATTAAACCAACGCCCCGCCTACTTCTGTGCTTTCAAGGCTGGCTGCCTGGGTTGTACGGCCTCCTCAGGCCGTTCGCGCGGCATGTTCAGTCCGCCGCCACCACCACGCCCAGCGGGGGCAACGAGACGCTACCCGCTGGCCATCTACGGGCCGCCTGGGGCCGTGCACGGTTTGTCGACCTAATAGGAGAAGAACCGCGCTCGGCGGTCGCATGTTTGTGTCAGCCGAGTGTGATGCATCGGGCCGTCTGACGTCGGCTGAAGGCAAGAGGAGCATCAAACCAACGCCCCGCCTTCTGATGGCTTCAGTGAGCCCGCACGGTGCGTACACATAAATGGACGCTAATAGAACAAGAACCCACCGCCGCGCGCTGTGCCGTGGCCGGGCATCATCATCACAAAGAACCAGAGAACCCGCCCA
>DATIWS010000272.1:0-4162 GCA_035519275.1 Acidocella sp.
CAGTGAGGACGCGCTCGGTCTCCGCCTGGGGCAGCATCAGCGCGTAGGGGTGAGTGCTGTCGATGTCCGAAAGCTCAATGCGGCCGATACGTTTGGCGCCCGCCAGCACGTTGACCGCCTCGATCTTCTGCCCCGCCGCCAAAAGCTCGCCGCCCACCCCGTCACGGTCGAGCAGCTCAAGCGTGCGTGTCCAGAGGAACAGCGCGCGGGACTGGCCGGATGGCTGCGCCGCCTTCTCGATGATTCGCACCGGCACGCCGTAGCGGCGCAGCTCGGCGGCCATGCTCAACCCCACGGGGCCAGCCCCGACGACCACAACTTCCTCGCTCATCGGCACCTCTGGCCCTTTCCAACGCGAAACTCACGACTCTCTGCGCGATGGGACTTTTCTTGTCCTTGACGCAAATCAAGCTGGTTCTTTTGGAGGAGGCTGTTGTTCGGAGTTGGGGGGCTGAACGACAGCTTTTAGGCGGCGTGGACGAACTTGAGCCAGTATCTGGCAGTGGCGATATGAACCATGCCAAATGGCGGATCGTCGAGGCTTACGACCACTGACGAGGGCGGCGAAATCGCCTTCGGCGTCTTGTAGGCCAGTCTTGAAGTCGAATATGGCCACGACTCGATCGACTTTCGCTGGGGCGGCCGCCGCCGCCATCTTGCAGCGGGCACTGGAGCTTATTGGCTGAACGCGTTCCCCACCTTATGCGCCGTATGCACAATGGCATCGCCCGTGGCGTTGGCCCCGTCGCTAAAGCCATGGCCGATGTCATTGAAACCGCTGCCAATATGGCCTTGGCCAAGATTATTGCCGGCCGCGTTGAAATCCCCTTGCGCACGGGCGCCATTGGCATTGCAGGCGGCAAGGGCCAATGGCAGGGCCAACAGGCACAGGCGGGGCAGTCTCATATAAACGGTTCCTTTCGTCCCTCGTCTCATCCATCCGGGGACAAATTTCAATATTCTGGTGTTGCCAAGCCCCCGAACGGTAATCCAAACTGAGTATGGCGTGCTGACAGTCGGAGGGCCGCTTCCCTGATAGGCGTCAAAGCCGCCATCGCGATCTTCGAGCGGCGTTCCTAGTCGAGTGACGACGAGGCCGCGTGAAGCGACCGGAATGGGTCGAAACCCGAAACTCAAACCTAAACACCACTGCTTTGCCGCCCTTACGAGATCGAGCGGCGGACCATGAGCGTGGCGCCGGACAGCAGCACAGCCGCGATCAGCAGCATTGGCCAGGACTGCGCCACAACCACGCTGGCGGGCAGGTTTTCCAGGAACATGCCTCGGGAGATTACAAGCATATAGCGGATCGGGTCGATGAGGCTGAGCAACTGCACGGCGCGCGGCATATTGTCTACCGGGGTGGCGTAGCCCGAGATCACGATCGCTGGAGCGATGAAAACAAACGCGCCAAGAATCGCCTGCTGCTGCGTGCGGGTGAAGGAGGAGAGGGCCAGCCCCAGCCCCACGCCGGTCAGGCTGTACACGGCGAGGCAAAGCTCCAGCACCGGCAGATTGCCCTTGAACGGCAGGCGGAACAGGATCAGCGCCGCCAGCAGCACGATATTCGCCTCCAGCAGGCCGACGATGAGCGGGGGCACAGCCTTGCCGAGCATGATCTCGGCTGGGCGCAGCGGCGTGACCAGCATCTGCTCAAATGTTCCCAACTCCTTCTCACGCGCGAGCGAGAGCGCGCTGACCAGCGTGGTCATGATGAGCGAGAGGATGACCACGAGTCCCGGGAGGATGAACCACTGGCTCTCGAGCGACGGATTGAGCAGGTTTGTCAGCTCAATATCCACCGGCGGCGCGGCGGCGGGGTTGAGGCGCGCGGCGTAAGCGGCGGTGATCTCGGCGGCGTAATTGCCGATGAGCAGCGCGGTATTGGAGCGGCGCGCGTCGATGAGCAGCTGCACATGCGCGGCGCGGCCGGACAGCATGTAGGCCGAAAAATTCTGCGGAATATGCAGCACGGCGGCGGCGGTCTTGGATTCCAGCACCTGCCGCGCCTGGGCCGGGCTGAACACGTCCGGCGCCGGGGCGAAGGCAGGGGAATAGGAAAACCCTCGTATATACTCGGCCGATTGCGAGCCCAGATCCTCGTTCCAGACCGAGATCGGCACGCGCCAGACATCGTAAGTCGCCGCGTTGGCGAAGATGATGACCTGGATCAGCGGCGGGATCAGGATCACGTAGCGGGTTTTCTTGTCCGCCCAGAGCGAGATCAGCTCCTTGATGATGAGCGCGATGGTACGGGCGAGCATGGCGGGTCAGTCCAGCCGGCGATGCGTGATCGCGAGCGTGGCCGCGACGGTAAGCGCCGCGGCGATGGCGAGGCCGCAGAGATTGGGAATGAGCACGGACCAGATATTGCCCGCGAGGAACAGCGTCTGCACCGCCGCGACGAAATAGCGCGCCGGGAAGACATAGGTGAGCAGTTGCAGCCAGCGCGGCATGGAGGCGATATCGAACAGCATGCCGGAGAGCATGATCGCGGGCATCATGGTGGTGATGAAAGCGAGTTGCGCGGCGACGAACTGGTTGCGCGCGAGGGTGGAGATGAACAGCCCCTGCGCCAGCGCGAAGACCAGGAACAGCGCGGCGGTGACGGCGAGCGCGCCGAGCCCGCCATGAAGCGGCACGCCAAAGACGAACACGGTGATGAGCACGGACATCGCCATGGACCCCATGCCAAGGACAAAATACGTGCCGAGTTTGGCGCCGACGAGTTCGGCCATGCCGGCCGGCGAGGCGAGCATGGATTCCATCGTGCCGCGCTCCCATTCGCGCGCGACGATGAGCGCGGTAAGCAGCGTGCCGGTCATCGACATGACCATCGCGATGACACCGGGCACGATGAAATCCGTGGAGCGCAGCTCAGGGTTATACCAGTAGCGCGTCTCCAGCACCGGCCCGCCGCCCGTGGAAAGATTGCGTTCCCTTGCCACATCCTGCAGCCAGACGATGAAGGCGCCGGTGACATAGCCCTGCAGCAGCCGCGCGGTGTTCGGGTCGGTCGCGTTCACGGCAAGCTGCGCCACCGCCGGCCAGCGCGCCTGGCGTTCCAGCTTCTGGGCAAAATCCTGCCGCAAGGTGAGGATGCCGCGCACCTCTCCCGTGTCCAACGCGCGCCGGGCGGCCTGCCCGCTCGGTGCCCAGTACACGGAGAGATAGGGCGAAGCGTCCAGCGCCTGCTCGATGGCGCGCGTCGGCGCCGCCCCGGCCTCCACCACCGCGGCGAGCTTCATGCGGTGCGCGTCCAGCGACATGCCGAAGCCGTTGATGATGAGCAGGATGAAGGGCAACAGGAACGCGATCAGCAGCGCCGAAGGGTCACGCAGGATCTGCAGCACCTCCTTGCGCACCAAGCCGCGCAGCCGTTGCACTCTGGGGCTCATGCGGCGGCTCCCTCGATCAGGGAAATGAACGCGTCCTCCAGCGTCGGGTCGGGCAGCTCCGGCGTGCGCACGCTGGCGCGCAGGGCGGCGGGCGTGTCAGTCACCAGGACGCGCCCGGCATTGATGATGGCAAGGCGGTCGCAATACTCCGCCTCGTCCATGAAATGGCTTGTGACCAGTACTGTCACCCCCTGCGCCGCCAGTTCGCTGATGCGTGCCCAGAAGGCGCGGCGGTTGAGCGGGTCGACGCCGGAGGTCGGCTCGTCGAGGAACAATATCTCCGGCCGATGGAGCAGCGCGGCGGCAAGCGAGAGGCGCTGCTTCAGCCCCAGCGGCAAGGCGGCGGCGATGCTCTCGGCCACATCCGCCAGCTCGAAGCGCTCCAGCGCCCCGGCGATGGCGGTGCGGCGGGCGGCGCGGTCCAGCCCGTAGGCGCGGGCGAAGAAACTCAGGTTCTGTTGCACCGTGAGCTCGCCATAAAGGGAGAATTTCTGCGCCATGTAGCCCATGCGGCCGCGCGCCTCGGCAGCGGCGGTGAGCAGGTTCTGCCCCGCCACCAGGGCGGTGCCGGAACTCGGGCGCAGCAGGCCGCAGAGCATGCGGAAGGTGGTGGACTTGCCCGCGCCGTTGGGGCCGAGCAGGCCAAAGATCTCGCCCCGGGCGATGGAGAAGCTGACATCATTCACCGCCACGAAATCGCCGAAGCGGCGGATCAGGTGCCTCACCTCGATCACCGCGCCGCTTGGGCGCGTCGCGGCAGGGGC
>DATIWS010000273.1:0-4633 GCA_035519275.1 Acidocella sp.
GTGATCTACGCGGGCGGCGACGACGTATTGGCCATGCTGCCGGTTGCCGATCTGTTGCCTGCCATGCAGCGCTTGCGTAATGCCTATTCGGGCAACGATCCGGAACACGAAGGCGGTGTATTTGGCGGCTTGACCCTGCAAAAGGGATTCGCTGCGCTCAAGACCCGACGCGGCGGCAAGGAACATCTGCACGTCATGCGCATGATGGGCGAAAACGCCACCGCCTCCTGCGGGGCGGTCATCGCCCACCACCAAGCACCCCTCGGAGCCGTGTTGCGGGAACTGCGCGAAGCGGAGAAACGGGCCAAAGTCTACCGAAGGCCGGGGTCGGATGGCAAAACCATCGACCGCGATGCCTTCCACATTACCATCATCAAGCGTTCGGGCGGTTCGCTGAATCTTTCGGCGGAATGGGGCGAGCCTTTGGCCTTGCTCTGCGAACTGCGCGACTTCCTCGCCGACGACGCCACCTCGCGCCGCGCAGTCTACAACAGCCTGGAATGGCTGACCGACCTGCCCGACCCCAAGGGCAAGCCGGAAATTCTAGAATCCTTGCTGGCCTATCAGCTGGCGCGGCAATCCACCGGCCAGACCAAGGCGCAAGCGCCGAAGCTGGCGGAACGTCTCGCCCAACTTGCCGCCGCCCAAGCCAAAGATGGCCTGAAATGGCTGGAAAACTTCCTCACCGTGGCCGAATTCCTGGCCCGTGAGACCCGCATCGGAGGCGAAGCATGAGCATCGAATACCGTTTCTTGGAACCTCTGGACGTGCTGTTTCTGCGCGGCAACAAGCTGTTCGGCGACCCCGGCAGTTACGGCGAATCCCTGATTCCACCGTGGCCTTCGGTCGCGGCGGGTGCCCTGCGCTCCAGGATGCTGGCTGACGATGAGGTGAAGCTAACTGACTTCGCCAAGGGAGAAGTCGGTCACCCCACGTTGGGTAAACTCGCCGGTAAAACGCCGGCAGAACCCGGCACGTTCACCGTGACGGCCTTCCATCTGGCCCGCCGGTATACCGATGGCAGGGTGGAACTCCTGATCCAGCCGCCCGCCGATCTAATCATCAGCGAGCGAGAAAATGGCGTCGCGGCTGCGCGTTCCCTTACCCCAATGCCGCTGGGAGACGGGCTGGCTTGTTCAGCACCTCTGCCCTTGCTGCCGGTGCTGGCAGAAGACAGCCGCAGCAAGCCGGCCAGCGGTTACTGGCTCACAGAATCGGGCTGGCGGAAATACCTGGCAGGCGAAACGCCCAACGATGAATCCGATCTGGTCAAATCCGGCGATCTTTGGGCCATCGACCCGCGCGTCGGCGTGGGCCTGGACGTGTCTACTCGCCGTGCTGCCGATGGACGGCTGTTCTCCGTGCAGGCAGTGGCGATGACCAAACAGGGAAACCGCATAAGAATAGGCAAACAGTCCGGCAAGCCCATTCAGTCGGATTACGACGTCGGCTTCCTCGTCGGCGTGGCCGGCGCTGATCTGCCCCAAGATGGGACGCTGCGGCTCGGCGGGGATGGGCGGGCCGCCGCTGTTCAGGCGGTCGATTTACGGACGCCCGAGCCCAATTACGAAGCCATCGCCGCCGCCCGCCGCTGCCGATTGGTGCTCACCACGCCGGGTATCTTCTCTTCCCCTCTCCCACTGGGACAAATTGGCCGGGAGCCAATTTGGTCGGGCGAAGCCCGCCCGGAGGGTTCGGGGCAAGATAGCCCCGAAACATTGGGGCCGGGGGTGAGGGCCGGCTGGCTACCCACTGGCATAAGCCAAACCACAGACAGCACAATCCAGTTCGACCTTCACGGCGTGCGCGGCAAACTGGTCTGCGCCGCGGTGCCGCGCGCCGAGATCGTTTCCGGATGGGACTTGGCGAAATGGCAACCTAAAGCCGCCCAGCGCGCGGCTCCTGCGGGCAGCGTGTACTGGCTCGAAGATCTGGACACGACGGCCGAGGCGTTACGCAAGCTTGCCGAATACGGACTTTGGCCGAACGCGCCGGAAAATACCGCACGCCGCGCCGAAGGCTTTAACCGATGCGCTCTCGCGGCCTGGAGCTTGCCATGAATCCATTACCACTCGGTTTTCACCGGATAGCGCCGGATCAACGGATCGGGCGTCAGGATCGCCAAGCCCGATTCGATGGCCTGGCAAATCAACATGCGGTCGAAAGGGTCGCGGTGGTGATCGGGCAGGTTCGCCAAGTGCGCCAACGCATTCTCGTCCAGTGGCAAGGAGAGTATCCCGTGTCGGTCCCGCTGGTTGACGAAATGGCGCCATGCGGGCTCTTGAGTTCTGAGTTCAAGCTTCCCGGCCTGATGTTTGACCAGCGCCTCCCACTGAGAGACTGGGCTCAGGAACAGCTCGTGTTCCGGATTTCTGATCAGGTCTCTCGGACGCGCCGACAACTCCGGCTCATCCCAGATCAGCCACAGGAAGGTGCAGGTATCGAGCAGATATTTCATTTCGTCGGCAAAGGGTCGTTATCGCAGCCCTTGCCTTCGAAGAGATCGAGCAGTTCATCGTCCAGGGGTTCAAAAAATTCGGGAGGCACATGGCCCATCCCCTTGGCCAGCCCGATGGGACGCGGTGTCAGCTTTTCCTGCTCCGCTTCCAGCGGCACCAGTTTCGCCACCGGCTTGTTGCGGCGGGAGATGATCACCGTCTCGCCGGCCTCCACTCGGGCCAAATACTCTGACAAATGCGCCTTGGCCTCATGAATGTTGATCGCAACCATTTTTCTGACCTTGTAAATGACTAACTAGAGGGACGATTTAACCATGTTTGAGAAACACGCTGCAATTTTTCTTTACGCCGTCAGTCCCGTCCATTTGGGCGCTGGACAGGCGGTCGGCGTCATCGACAACCCTATCCAGCGCGAACGCCATACCGGGCACCCCTGCTTCGCCGGCTCCGGAGTCAAGGGCGCGGTGCGGCATGGCTTCGAAGCTCTTGCCAAGGGGATCAAAGTTGAAGGGCCATTGAAGGAACTGATCGATGCCCTGTTTGGGCCTTCGCCTGATCCCGAAGAAAGGGGCGGCAAAGATCTGCACGCCGGCGCCGTCAGCTTCGGCGACGCCCAATTAGTAGCCCTGCCAATACGCTCTCTCAAAGGCGGATACGTCTATGCTACGTGCCCGCAGGCCATTTCCCGCGCCCGGCGGCTGCTCGACCTCATCGGGATTCGGGTGAATTGGCCCACGCTGCCGGTCATTGAGGAAGGCCATTGCCTGCTCGCCAACCCGGCACTGCTTTCCGGTGACAAGCTGCATCTGGAGGCCTTTGAGTACGTGGCCATTGAGCGCGAGTCGGCAGCGGTCAAGGAAATCGGCGCCGACCTTTCCACGCGCGCCTTGCCCGTTGAAAACGGTTACACATTCTTCCGCGACAAGCTCAAGACCGACTTGGTCGTCCTCTCCGATACCGACTTCGCCTACTTCGCCCAGAACGCCATGCTGGTGGAGCCCCATGTGTGCATCGATCCCAATACCGGCACCGCGAAGGACGGCGGCCTGTTCTACACCGAGAACCTGCCGCCCGAATCGCTGCTCATCGCGCCCATGCTGGCGAGCCAGACACGCACCGGCAGAAAGGACGACTGGGAGGATGCCGCCGGGGTGATGTTCAAAATCAAGAACGTCATCGACGGCAAACTGCTGCAAGTCGGCGGCGACGCCACCACCGGGCGCGGTTTGGTGGTCGCCAAAGTGGTGGAGGGTTGAAGATGGCTACGTTGGAACAAGAACGGGCACAAGATGCATGGAACAAATGCGCAGGCTATCGGAAGGAACACGTCAACATCGCCAAGGGCCTGCCCCCGCTCATCATGAACAGCGGGTTGATGCAGGTTTTTGCCTTCTGCCATGAAAAAGGCGGGGACAACGAACTTGTCGCGCAACATCTGCGTGCCTGGCTCAACAAGCGGTTCAACGGCCTTGAGCGCGATCCGGGCTTCGAAGTGTTCATGCAGGCACTCATGAATGCCAAGCCGGGAGACTACCACGCCATCACCTCCGAAGCGTTCGCCTGGTTGCGCTGGATGCGCCAGATGGCCGCCGCGCGCAAAGGAGGAGAGTGATATGCCGATAGCCGCCGTACCCGCTTACTTGGGCAAAGACTTCGCGGATGCTTCGCCGGGAATGCGGTTTGGACTCCTACTTCCCATCTGGACCAACCGTCAGGACCAAGAGGCTGAAGTCAACAAACGTGCACAGGCCAAAAGCAGAGAAGGCGATGAAGTCAAAGACCTTCTCAAACAAGGAATGGATGTGGCCATCCGGCAGCTACGCCAGAGGCAATCTAGACCCCTTCCTGGCTTGTGGGATAAGAATGACTTCGCGGCACGCAACGCGTGGAGTAACATCAGGGCGCTTACCAAGGCGGTTCAAGATCGCATGAAAGGGATACTTGCTCGCCAGTCAGCATTATCCAAGGCTGTGCCCGTAGACACCCTTTTCCACATCGATGCCATCGCCATCGCCCCCTTCACCACCGGCCTAGGCAACGAACACCCGCTGGAAAACGGCTTCGCCTTCCTAAATCCGTACGGTTTGCCGTATCTCCCCGGCAGCGGCGTCAAGGGCGTCCTGCGCCAGGCGGCGCGAGAACTGGCGAGCGGCGATTGGGGTGATACGCATGAA
>DATIWS010000274.1:0-9735 GCA_035519275.1 Acidocella sp.
GCAAAGCTGGAAGAGGTAAGCGCCGCCTCGGTGGACGCCTATTTCCAGAATTCCCCCGATAAACTCTTCTGAAATCCAAATCGGGGGAAGCAATCGCGTTCATATGGCTTGGCAACATGGGCTGCCTTTGGCCGGCAACCTAGTTAAGGGCAGCCATGCGGCACAGTGTTCGACCTGGCGCCTAACGTCGAAGAAAACGCTGCTGCAGCGCAGCACTTTTGTTGGCGACTCAAAATACGTAGGGCATGATTGACGAAAGTCAACGCGGCGCGATGCATTCCCTGCTCTGTTCTGGCCACGAGCAAGTTTCTGGCCTCGGCGGCCGGCAGCTTGCCGCTGCACAAGGAGAAACCAAAATGGACCAGGCCAGCCCGGCTACGCAGGGACCGCCCCGCCCCTCGCCGCATGAAGAAAGTTCTCATCCCGAAACCCGGAAGCTCGGCCTGCTGATGCTGACCGGCGTCGTCGTCGGCTCGATGATCGGCGGTGGTTCCTTCAACCTGCCTGCCAACATGTCCGGCGCGGCGGGGCTCGGGGCGATCTGCATCGCCTGGGTCGTCACCTTCATCGGTATGTACTTCCTGTCCAATAGCTTCCGCATTCTCTCGGACAAGCGGCCGGATCTGAAGGCCGGCATCTACTCTTACGCCCAGGCGGGCTTCGGGCCGTTCGCCGGGTTCCAGATGGCCTGGGGCTACTGGCTCAGCTCGGCTTTCGGCAATGTCGCCTTCGCCGTGCTGATCATGCAGATCCTCAGCTATTTCTTCCCGGTCTTTGGCAACGGCCAGAACTGGCCCTCGATCATCGGCGGCTCCATCCTGATCTGGATAATGTTCGGTATCGTCATGTCCGGCGTGAAGCGCACCGCGGCGCTGAACGTGCTGGCGAGCATCCTCAACGTCACCACCATCACCGCGGCAGTAGTGGTGATGGCGTTCTTCGCGACCGGCGGCAATTTCAGCTTCGACGTCTGGGGCAAGGCGCAGGGCCTGGGCAACGTGTTCGGCCAAGTGAAGAGCACGATGCTCGTCACGCTCTGGGTGTTCATCGGCATCGAGGGCGCGGTCGTCATTTCCGACCGTGCGCGCAAGATGTCTCAGGTCGGTCCCGCCACCTTCATCGGACTTGGGGTCTGCACCGTGCTGTACACGCTGCTCTCCGTCGTGCCGTTCGGCATCATGCATCAGAGCCAGCTCTCAGGCCTCGCCAACCCTTCCGCGGCCTATGTACTGAGCAGCGTGATCGGCAAATGGGGCGCGATCTTCATCAACGTGTCGCTGCTGATCGCGGTGCTGAGCTGCTGGCTGGCCTGGACCATTCTAGTTGCTGAGTTGCCATTCGAGGGCGCAAAGGGCGGCGTGTTCCCGCGCTTCCTGTCGCGCGAGAACAAGGCCCATGCGGCGGCGGCGTCGCTGTGGATTTCCAGCATTGTCATGCAAGTGACATTATTTGTGGTGCTATTCGCGCATAATGCCTGGCTGTGGCTGATATCTATCACCGGCGTAATGGTCCTGCCGCCCTATTTCGCCAGCACGCTGTTCCTGGCTGTTTATGCCAACAATAAGAGCTATGTGGCGACGCATGGCGAGAGCAAGACCAATGCGTTCGTCACCGGCATCCTTGGCTCCATCTACGCACTGTGGATGCTCTACGCCGCCGGGCCGGAATTCGTGCTACTGTCGACCATCGTGTTCGCGCTCGGCATACCGGTGTTCATGTGGGCGCAGCGTGAGCATCGCCCTGGCTACCCCATGTTCACCCCGTATGAACGAGTGGGCGTGGCGCTGCTCTTGGTGGTGGCGGTCGTGGCGCTCGCGCTGATCCTGAGCGGCACGGTGAAGATCACCTGACGCGCCAGACAGGCAAAACAAAAGGCCAGGGGTGCGAGCCCCCGGCCTTTTTTGTTGACACGCGGTTCAGAACCGCATGCCGTAATACTCTCCACCCTCAGCCTCGATGCCATGCGTGTCATGTCCAAAGCCTGGATATTGCCGGTCGAAATCGCGCAACGCCGCAAGGTAGCGCAACACCGGGCCGTCGGCCTCACCCAGCGCCTCGCCAGGCATGAGCAACGGAATCCCAGGCGGATAAGGCACGATGGCAGTGGCGGCGATGCCGCCGGCCATTGCCGCCAGCGCCATGCGGCCGCCTTGGCCGCGGATCAGCTTGTCATAGGCCTCGGCTGGAGTGAAAGCGGGTTGCGGCTTGGCTGTGTAAGCCTCCTGCAAACATTCCGGGATGCGCCCGGCCCGCATGGCGGCGAACATGCCCTGGCCGAGATCGCGCAGGCCGATGCCGCCATACGCACCGGGATTTGCCGCCGCCAGCTCCGGCATCACCCGCACGAGCGGGGTGTTGTTATCGTAGTCGCGTTTGAAATCGAGCAGCGCGTTGACCAGCGACCCCCACTTGCCCTTGGTCACGCCAATGGAAAACAGGAACAGCACGGAGAAATTCGCGGTCTTCTCGACAACGATGCCGTGCTCGGCGAGATAGGCGGAGAGCAGCGGCGCCGGAATCCCTTCCGCCGCCAGCGAACCGGAACTATCCGTCCCCGGCGTCACCACCGTCACCTTGATCGGGTCAAGCATGCAATACCCGGGCTCCAGCCCCGGGAAGCCATGCCACGTTGCCCCAGGCTCCAGCAACCAGCAGCTCTGTTCCTCCGCCAGCAACGCCGCCGGGGCCTCGGCAAAGGTAAGCTCCTGCTCGCCGTCGCGCACATGCTCAGGCTGCCACACGCCGAAGAACCAGTCCCCGCGCGCATGAAACTCCGCCTGCAGCCGCGCCATTGTCTGACGGAAGGAGATCGCTTCCGCGATCGCCTCGTCGGTGAGAAGCTGGCCGCCAGCGCCATCCATCATCGCGGTGCTGACATCGGTGGAGGCGATGATCGCGTATTGCGGCGAGGTCGAGGCATGCATCATGAACGCCTCGTTGAAACGCGCGTGCTCGACCTTTCTGCGGCCCTCACGCAGATGGATCATTGAGGCCTGCGAGAGTGCCGCCAGCAGCTTGTGCGTGGATTGCGTGGCGAACACGGTGGGGCCGTCGCGCCGCGCCTGCGCCAGGTCGCCGCGCATGGCGAAGCGGTCCTTATAGAGCGGGTTGAAGCGGGCGTAGGCGAACCAGGCTTCGTCGAACAGGATACGGTCCACCGATTCGCCGAGCAGTTCCTCCGCCTTGGCGGCATTGATGCACAGCCCGTCATAGGTCGAATTGGTGACAATGGCGAGCGCCGGTTTCTCCTTCACCCCGGCGGTGAGCGGGGAATTGGCGATATTATCGGCGATGCTGGCAGCGCTCAGCTGCTTCGGCGGGATCGGCCCGATCAGCCCGAGATGATTGCGATGCGGCATGAGATACACCGGCACAGCGCCGGTCATGCTCAAGCCATGCTCGGCGGATTTGTGGCAGTTGCGATCCGCCAGCACGATCTGCCCGCGCGCGACATTGGCCATCATCACCACGCGGTTGGAGGTGGAGGTGCCATTGGTAACGAAATAGGTGCGATCCGCGCCGAACACATGCGCGGCGTAGCGCTCACCGTCGCCGATCGGCCCGCTGTGGTCGAGCAACGAGCCAAGCTCGCCGACGGAAATCGAGAGATCGGAGCGGAGCAGATTCTCGCCAAAATAATCGTAGAACATGCGCCCGACCGGCGAGCGCAGAAAGGCTGTGCCACCGGTATGGCCCGGCGTGTGCCAGGAATACTCGGCCTCGCGCGCGAATTTCATCAGCGCACCGAACATCGGCGGCAGAAGCTGAACACGGTAGCGCCGCACCGCGGCGATGATGCGCTCGGCGATGAATTCCATCGTATCCTGCAGCAGCCAGATGAATTCATCCGCCTCGCCCATAACCTCGACTGGAACATGTGCGGCGTCGCTGCGTTCGGCCAGCAGAAACACCGGCACGCTGGCATTGCGCGCGCGCACCATGCGCAGCAGATCCGCGGCATGGCGATGCCCGGAATCTCGGTGCAGATCCCAGTCCAGCACCAGCGCCTGCAGATGCGGGTCGGCCTCGATCATGACACGGCCATCATCCGCCGTAGGCGAGACGACGACCTCGGCGCCATGGTGGCGCACATCCTCGATCAGCGCGCGGGTGGCGCGGCCGACGGCGGTTTCTTCATGGGTTTTGTCGCTTACCACCAGCACACACATCCCCAGCGCCGGCGGATTTTGATCCTGCGTATCCATGCTGCTCCTCCAATCTGGACAGCCTAAGCCGAATTGCACCCTAAGCCAAAGCATGGCCGCACGTGTTGACATTGGTCAATGCACGCCATGACCGCCACGGTTAGGTTCGCCGCCGGCAACATGGGGAAACAACCAAATGCGCTTCGAGACAATGTTCCGTTTCCTAATTGCGGTTGAAGCCGATGGCATGGGCAATACCGAGCGCCGGCATCTGTCCGGACTCATCGAGGCCATCGCCGCGCGGGAGGTGACGATCACCGAGGCGGAGGACCTCGCCGATGCGGAACAGGCGGTGCTGGCGGATGCGGCGATCGGCTGCATGCTGCTGGAATGGGGGGCAAGCCCAGCGTTCGGGGATGTGCGCGATTTCATTCACATGGTGCGAGGGCGCGGGCTGGAAATGCCGATCTTCGTGTTCGCCCGGCGGCACGAATTGCAGGAGATCGACGCCGAAACGCTGCCACTGATCTCGGGCTATGTCTTCGCCGGGGAGGACACGCCGGACTTCATTGCCAAGAATCTAGTGAACCATCTCTGCCAATACGCCGAGAGTCTGAAGACACCGTTCTTCGGCGCCATGGTGGATTACGCCGAGCAGGGCAACCAACTCTGGACCTGCCCCGGCCATAATGGCGGCGTGTTCTACCGCAAGAGCCCGATTGGCAATGTCTTCGTCGAACACCTGGGCGAGGCGGTGTTCCGCAACGATCTCGATAATTCCGTGGTCGAGCTTGGCGATTTGCTGGTGCATGAGGGGCCGGCGCGGCAGGCGGAGATCGAGGCGGCGAAAATCTTCGGCGCCGAGCGCACCTATTTCGTGCTCAACGGCACCTCCACCTCGAACAAGATCGCGCTCTCCGCCATCGTCGCACCAGGCGATCTCGTGCTGTTCGATCGCAACAACCACAAGGCGGCCGTGCATGGTGCGCTGCTGTTTGGCGGCGGCATCCCCGTCTATCTGGAGACCACGCGCAACGCGCAGGGGCTGATCGGCCCCATTGCCCCGAATGCGCTGGATGAGAAGAAAATCCGCGCCGCCATTCGGCAAAGCCCGTTGGTCAAGGATAAATCCGTGGCCGACGCGCCCCGCCCCTTCCGCGCCCTGGTGCTGGAACAATGCACTTATGACGGCACGATCTATCGCGCCGAAATGCTGCTGGAAAAACTCGGGCCGCTCTGCGAGTATATATTGTTCGACGAAGCCTGGGCTGGCTTCATGAAATTCCACCCGCTCTTCGCCGGACATTACGCCATGGGGCTGGAGGTGAAGCCGGGTGATCCCGGCATCATCGCCACGCAATCCACGCATAAGCAGCTGGCCGGATTTTCCCAGGCCTCGCAAATTCACGTGAAGGATTCGCATGTGCAGGGCCGCGCGCGGGTCGAGCAGCGCCGCTTCAACGAGCTGTATATGCTGCACTACTCCACCTCGCCCTTCTACCCGCTATTCGCCTCGCTCGATGTCGGGGCGCAGATGATGAAGGGCCGTTCCGGCGAAGTGCTTTGGGACGACACAGTGCGCATGGGCATCGAGATCCGCAAACAGCTGCGCAGCCTGACGAAAGGCTTCGCCGCCGCGGCGAAAACGCCCGACGAGGCGTGGTTCTTCGACCCGTTTGTGCCGGACATGATCGGCGGCGTGGCCTGGGAGAATATCCCCACCGAGGAACTGGCCAGCAACCCCGCCGCCTGGGCGCTGGCGCCCGGTGCGTCCTGGCATGGCTTCCCCGGCATGGTGCAGGGCTACGCCATGACCGACCCGAACAAGCTCACCTTGCTTACCCCGGGCTTCGACCGCCATACCGGCGCGTACACCGAACATGGCATCCCCGCCCCGGTGCTCGCCGAGTTCCTGCGCGAGCGGCGCATCGTGCCGGAGAAGAACGACCTCAACTCCATCCTGTTCCTGCTCACACCAGGGCTGGAAGCGAGCAAGGCCGGCACGCTGCTCGTGGCCCTCACCGCTTTCAAGAAGTTGCACGATGCCAACGCCCCGCTCATCGAGGTGATCCCAGATTTCGTCCGCCGCCATGGCGCGCGCTACGAGACCACCGGCCTGCGCGATCTCTGCCGCGGCCTGCATGACTTCTACAAGACGCATGATGCCAGCCGGTTGCAGCGCGAATGTTTCGAGGCCGCGCATCTGCCGGAACAGGTGCTTCTGCCGCGCGAGGCCTGGGAACAGCTGATGCGCAACAAGGTGGATTACATCCCTGTTCTGCAGGCCGAAGGGCGCATCGCCGCCACAGTCGCCCTCGTCTATCCGCCCGGCATTGGACTGATCTTCCCCGGCGAGCGCTTTGGTGGCGCGGCGCGGTCGGCGCTGGACTATTTCCGCCTCGTGGAAGAAGGCTGCAACCTGTTCCCCGGCTTCGAGAACGAAATCCAGGGCGTGTACCGCGAGGCGGATGCGGACGGGCGGATCGCCCTTTACACCTACGTGCTGGCGGATTGATTTCACGCAAGGCTGTCAGCCCGCTGTCAACAGTAGACACACGGTAACACCAAGCAACAAAGGAAACATGCCATGACTACCCCGCTTCCGGACCCTGGCGTCCATTCCGAGGTCGGCAAGCTGCGCGAAGTTCTGGTGCACAGGCCGGATCTCAGCCTAAGCCGGCTGACGCCGGGCAACTGCCATGAACTGCTGTTCGACGATGTGATCTGGGTGAAAAGGGCCCGGCAGGAACACGACGCATTTGTCGATGCGCTGCGCGAGCGCGACGTGATGGTGATCGAGTTCGGCAAGGCGCTGGCCGAAACGCTAACGGATCAAGCCGCGCGGAGTTGGCTGTTCGATAGGCGCCTGGGTACAGCCGAGAGCGCCACCGGCGTGGATACCGAATTACGCGCCTGGCTCGCGGAGATGCCGGCGGAGCAGCTTGCCGCTTACATGATCGGCGGTATCGCCCGGGCGGAACTGCCGTTTAAGCCACATTCGCTGTTCACCATGACCCGCGCACCGCATGAATTCGTGCTGCCGCCTCTGCCCAACCAACTGTTCGCGCGCGACACTTCCTGCTGGGCCGGCAATGGCGTGTTCATCAACCCGATGCACTGGCCTGCCCGGCAACTGGAAGCGGTGAATGTCGCTGCCGTGTACACATTCCATCCGCGCTTCAAAGACGCGAAATTCCATAAATACTTCAACGCGGCGGAGGAGCATCCCGGCGCGATGAGCCTGGAGGGCGGCGACCTTATGCCCATCGGCAACGGCACGGTGCTGATCGGCATGGGCGAGCGCTCCACACCGCAAGCCGTATCGCAATATGCGCGGCGGCTATTTGCGCAAAATGCCGCCACGCGCGTGATCGCCGCACTAATGCCAAGCGACCGCTCCTGCATGCATCTCGATACCGTGTTTTCCTTCTGCGACCGCGACCTCGTCACCATCTACCCCGATGTCGTGCATCGCCTGCGCGCGTATTCGCTGTACCCAGGCGATGGCGAGGGAACGTTGCGCATCATCGAGGAACCCCAGAACTTTCTGGATGTCGTTACTGGCGCCTTGGGCCTTGCCAAGCTGCGCGTGATCGAGACCGGCGGCGATTCCTATGAGGCAGAGCGCGAGCAATGGGATGACGGCAACAACGTATTCGCGATCGAGCCCGGCGTGGTCATGGCCTATGACCGCAATGTCTATACCAACACGCTGCTGCGCAAGGCGGGCGTGGAGGTGGTCACCATCGAAGGCGCCGAGCTGGGACGCGGGCGCGGCGGCGCGCATTGCATGACCTGCCCAATTCGCCGCGACGCGATTTGAAGGAGATAATTCCATGAGCCATCTACGCGGCCGTTCCCTGCTCTCTCTGGAGGATCTTACCCCGGGAGAAATTCTTGACCTGTTGAAACTCGGCGCCGAGTTGAAAGCCGCCAAACGTGGCGGATACGAGGTGCAGCGTCTGAAGGGAAAAACCATTGCCCTGATCTTCGAGAAGGACTCCACACGCACACGCAGCGGCTTCGAGGTCGCGGCGTATGACCAGGGCGCGCATGTCACCTATATGGGCCCTGGCGGCTCGCATATCGGCCATAAGGAAAGCATCAAGGATACCGCCCGCGTGCTCGGACGCATGTTCGATGCCATCGAGTTCCGCGGCTTCGCGCAAGCTGATGTAGAAGCGCTGGCGCAATATTCCGGCGTACCGGTATATAACGGCCTCACGGATGAGGCGCACCCGACCCAGGTGTTCGCCGACTTCATGACCATGACGGAATTCTGCAGCAAGAGCCTGAAAGATATAAAATTCGCCTTCCTGGGCGAAGGCCGCGACAACATGACGCTGTCGCTGGCCATGGGCGCGGCCAAGCTCGGCATGCATATGAACATCGGCTCGCCGGACTCACTCTGGCCAGACCCGGCCTATATCGCCCGGCTACATACCATCGCGGCGCAGACCGGCGCGCAGATCAATTTTGAAGCCGATCCGAAAGCCGCCGTGACCGGGGCGGATTTTCTCTACACGGATGTCTGGGTCTCAATGGGCGAGGCTGAAAGTCTCTGGGCGGAGCGGATAAAATTGCTGCAACCCTATCAGGTCAACGCCGCGCTGATGGCTGCCACTGGCAACCCGGCCGTTAAGTTCATGCATTGCCTGCCGGCGTTTCACAACACGGAGACCAGCGTCGGCAAGGACATAGAAAAACGCTACGGTATTTCCGCCATGGAGGTGACGGATGACGTGTTCGAATCCGACGCCTCCATCGTCTTCGACCAGGCGGAGAACCGCATGCACTCGATCAAGGCGATCCTGGTCGCCACCTTAAGCTGATGCATATCGTGGCGGCCCTGGGGGGCAATGCGCTGCTGCGGCGGGGCGAGGCGCCAACGCAAACGGCGCAGCAAGAGAACGTGATCCATGCCGCCAGACAACTGGCGGCATTGGTGGCGCTTGGCCACCGCGTCACGCTCACCCACGGCAACGGCCCGCAGGTCGGGCTGCTTGCCTTGCAGGCGGAATCAGGCCCGCCCGGCGCGGCTCAGCCGCTCGACAGCCTGGATGCCGAAAGCGAAGGCTGGATCGGCTATCTGCTGGAACAGGAACTGGCCAACGCCCTGCCTACGGGGACCGAGATCGCGACGCTGCTGACGCGTATCGAAGTCGGGGTGGATGACCCCGCCTTCAGCAAGCCCTCCAAGCCGATCGGCCAGGTTTATGACGAGGCCACCGCCCAGCGCCTCGCCGCGGAACGTGGCTGGTCCGTGGCACCGGATGGCAAATATTGGCGCCGTGTCGTGCCCTCGCCCACGCCATTGCGGCTGCTCAATGTCGGCAGCATCAAGCGGCTGACCGAGGCCGGCGTGTTCGTGATCTGTGCCGGGGGCGGCGGCATCCCCGTGACGCGGGACGCGGCGGGGAAATGGCATGGCGTGGAGGCGGTGATCGACAAAGACTCCGCCGGGGCGCTGCTGGCCGAACAGATCGGCGCTGATCTGTTCATCATGCTCACCGATGTGCCCGCAGTATACCTGGATTACGGCACCCCAACGCAGACCGCTTTGCGGGAGACAACGCCTGCGGCGCTGCTG
>DATIWS010000275.1:0-8693 GCA_035519275.1 Acidocella sp.
GCCGAGCGTTTTGGTGTCGCCCGAGTCGACGATGCCGCGCTGCTTGATCTGGTCATAGCCGAAATGCGCCAAGCCGTCGGTCATGTCCGGATTGGCGGCCTTGATTGCGGCGAAGGCCGGGCTCGGGTCGCCGTACAGGAAGGAGTACCAGCCCTCGGTGGAGGCCTTGATGAAGCGCCGGACCAGATCCGGGTTGGTTTGCACCAGCTTCTCGCTGGTGGCGACGAGGCTCGCATAGCCGTTGAACCCGGAATCGGGCAGGGCCATCACCACCGGCCATTGCCCGGTCTGCTCGTGGACCAGATATGGCTCGGAGGTGACATAGGCTTCCTGGATGTCGTCCGGGTTGGTGAAGAACGGCGTCAGGCTGAAGCTGTAGGGGCGTAGCTGGTCGTCGGTGTAACCATATTTGCTCTTGAGATAGAGCCACCAGCTGGCGCGCGTGTCGACGCTCACGGCGATGGGCTTGCCCTTGAGTCCGGCGAAGCTGTCATTGCCCCGGCCGGGATGGGCGATCAGCGCGTCAGGGTCTTTCTGGAACCCGGCGGCGATGGCAACGAAGGGAATGTTCTCCTGCGCGAAGTTGAGCGCCAGGAAGCCATTGGAAGTGATGTCGAAGGTCAGCCGCCCGGCGATGAGCAACTGCGCATTGTTCACCTGTGGCCCGCCCTGCACGATCGAGACATCCAGCCCGTATTTCTTGTAGATGCCCGTGGCGAGCGCCTGGTAGTAGCCGCCGTATTCGGGCTCCGCCACCCAGTCGAGCCCGAAGCTCACCTTGTCGGCGGCCTGTGCTGCGGGGGCGAGGCAGAGGCAGGCGGCGAGCAGGCTGGCAAGGCGGACCGGTCGGAACATTGCGGAGTCTCCTTACGCAGATGAATCCGGATCGCGCGGCTGGTCAAGGAGATCGCACGCAGGTAACCCGTAAACGAACGTTTCAGGGATTAGCATGGGCGAGCCGAGGATCAAGGCGGGAATTTGGGTCTCCGCCGTGCTGCGCATGGGCATGCAGGAGGGCAAGCCCGGCCTGGTGGTGCGCAAGGGCGACTCGGATGCCGGCGGCGTGCTGGTGGTGCTGCACGGGCGCAGCGGCAACATCGTGCTGACCCAGTTCCGCGAAAGGGATGGCGAGCTGGCCTGGATGCGCGGCACGGGACCGGCGCCGGTGAGCGAGGACGCCACCGACGCCTATGTGAAGAAGCAGATTTCCTACGACCCCGACCTCTGGGTCATCGAGTTCGACGCGCCGGATTATCTGCCGCCGTTCGAGGGGAAGCTAGTCTAGGGTTTTCCGCATCGCTGCGGCGAGGGCCGGGTTCTCCGCCTCCGCCCCGGCGATCACGCCGTCCCGGTCCGCCATGGATTTGTTCTGGCTGAGCTTGGCCACGCCCTGCAGCTTTGTGATGTGCAGCACGATGCCGACGATGCCCGCGAGCTGGTCTTCGATATAGTCCTTGGGTGCATCGCTCACCGCCCAGGGGATGGCGCGGGGGGCCTCGAAGCGGTCGGTGAGCTTGGAGACGATATCCAGCAGCGCCGCAGGGTCCTCGATGATCTCCAATCGCCCGGTGGCATGCACCGCCTGGTAGTTCCAGGTCGGCACCACCTTTCCGGTCTCCGCCTTGGTCGCGTACCAGTTCGGGCTCACGTAGCCATCGGCGGCGGTGAAGATGGCCAGCGACTCGGCATGCGGGTCGAACTCTCGCCAATGCGGGTTGGCCCGCGCCATGTGGCCGACCAACCGGTCCTGACCGTCGAGCGACAGCGGCAGATGCGTGGCCGCGAGGCCCGAGGCGGTCGGCGAGACAAGCACGGGGAGCGAGGCCGCGCGCATGATGGCGTGCAGCTCCTCGGGGCGTGTTTCGGCGAAGGCCGGCGGGACGTACATTCGGGAGCCCTGTTACTTCAAGCGGCGCATGTAGAGTTCGAAGAGGGCTGTGGTTGTGGCGCCGGGCGCGCCATTGCTGATGGGCGCGCCGTCCAGCCTGACCACCGGCTTCACGAAGGAGGTGGCGCTGGTGAGGAAGATCTCCCGTGCTTCGCGCAGTTCCGCCAGCGAGAATACCCGTTCCTCGAAGCCCAGCCCCTGGCGCTGCAAGTCCTCTATGATCGCGGCACGGGTGCAGCCGGGCAGGATATGCGCATCCAGCGGGCGCGTGAGCAGCGTGCCGTCACGGGTGACGATCCAGACCGTGCTGGCTGCGCCCTCGGTCACGTTGCCATTGGCGTCATACAGAATCGCCTCGTAGGCGCCCGCGCGCTTCGCCTCGGTGCGGGCCAGCACGTTGGGCAGAAGGTTGGTGGATTTGATGTCGCACCTCGCCCAGCGCGCATCCGGCAGGGTGATGGCCTCGGCCGTCCAATAGGCGATGTCGGTTGGCGGTTCCGGGCGGCGGCGGGCGGTGATGACGAGGCTCGGGCGCGGCGCGGGCGAGGGGATGGGATGGTCGCGCCTTGCCACGCCGCGCGTGACCTGCATGTAAACCAGCCCGGTCTGGATGCGGTTGAGCCGCAGCACCTGGAGCACGACCGCGTGCAGGGCTGCGGGGGACATCGGGTTGGGAAGTTCGATCTCGCCCAGGCTGCGCGCCAGGCGTTGCAGATGCAACTCCGCATCCACGAGCGCACCGCGATGCACATAGAGAACCTCGTAGATCCCGTCGCCGAACTGGTAGCCACGGTCTTCCACATTCACCGTTGCCTGACGTAGCGGCAGATACCGGCCGTTCACGTAGGCGATGGCGGCCATGCGGGTCTCCTTACCTTAAGCGGCCTTTCCGGCTGCCTCGAGCGCGTGGGCAAACTGGTCTGGCGGCAGATAGGCGGCCAGAACCTCCTCCGGCGAGCCGTCGGCCTTCACCATGCCGTTCTCCATCCAGATGAGCCGGTTGCACCATTCCAGGATGATATCGGGGCGGTGCGAGGAGAGGACAAGGATCTCCGCGCCGCGTACCATGGTTTCCAGCCGGTGGCGGGCCTTGTCGAGGAAGCTGGCATCGCCCGCCAACAGCCATTCATCCATCAGCAGAATCTGCGGGAGAATGGCCGTGGCCATGGCGAAACCGAGCCGCACCACCATGCCGGAGCTGTAGGTGCGCACCGGCAGGGCGAGGAACTGGTCCAGCCCGGCGAAGGCGGCGACATCCTCCTGCAACTTGCGGATATGCGCCTCGGAATAGCCGTTGAACAAAGCGCGCAGGCGGATGTTCTCGTTGCCGGTGAGGTCCGGGTTCATGCCCTGGCCGGGGTCGAGCAGGGCGGTCACTGCGCCTTCAGTGGTTATGCTGCCCGCAACCGGCTCGTAGATTCCGGCCATGGTGCGCAGCAGCGTGGTCTTGCCAGCACCGTTGGAGCCGATGAAGCCCAGCCGGTCGCCCGAGTTGAGCGTGAAGGAGACGCCGCGCAGTGCCTCCACGGTGAGGCGGTGGCGGCTGTCCTCGCCCAGCCGCCCGGAGGCGGCGGCGAGCACGGTCTTCTTCAGGCTGCGGCCTTCCGTATGGTAGAGCGGGAAGGACACCGAGACATTGTCGACGATCAGTTGGGCCATGGCTTACAACCAGTAGGGCAGGCGCGGGCGCGCGCGCACGAAAACGAGGCCCGTGACGAGGAACAGGCCCAGCGAATAGGCCAGGGCGATTTGCCAGGCGGCGGGGTCGAGCGGCAGGCCGAGCAGCGGGCCGCGCATGATTTCCAGCAGGGCGTAGAACGGGTTGAGCTCGACAATGGCGCGGACCAAGCCGCGATGCGCCAGCATCGCCGGGTTCCACATGATCGGCGTGATGTAGAAGGCAATCTGCATGACGCTGGCGACGATGGGCGGAATGTCGCGGAAGCGCGCGCCGAACAGCCCCAGCAGCAGGCTGGCGGCGAAGGCATCGGCCAGCCAGAGCAGAAAGCCGGGCAGAAGGGTGAAGCAGTCCAGCCCCGGCCGGGTGCCGAACAGCATGAACACCAAGGCGACGACGACGATATTATGCCCCAGTACCAGCACGTTGCGCATTACCACCCGCGCGGCATGCACGGAATGGGGCATGCGCATGGAGCGGATCATCGCATCCGCCTGGGTGAAGCAGGTCGTGCCCTCCGAGGCGACGGTGTTGATGAAATTCCACAGCACCAGCGAAATGGTGAGGAACGGCAGATAGGTGGCGACATCCTGGTGGAACAGCTTGGCGTAGAGCACGCCGATGGCGGCGACCATGATGGCGGTGGACAGGGTGAGCCAGAGCGGCCCGAGCAGGGAGCCGCGATAGCGCAGCCGGATGTCGAACAGGCTGAGCGTCCACACCAGGGGCCAGAGCCTGGCCGTAGCCCCGAGGTCCGTCATCGCGAGACGCAGGCGCTCGCGCCAGGAATGCGAGGCGGCAATGATGAGTCGCGCGGCCGGGGCCGCATCCGCTGGCGGCGATCCGGGTCCGGCGGTGTCCTGTCCAGGCGCAATCATGAGCATGGATTGGCGATAGCGGAATGAGGAGGCGGCATCAACCATGCGCCGCCCTGGCTCAAATGCGGCGAACGGCGACGCCGTCCGGCGTCTTGGTAACCGTCACGGTCTGCCCGGCGGCGAAGCCGGCATTGGTGGGTTCGGTGATAGATTCGACCGAGCCATCCTGCATCTTGATGACGACTTCCGTGCCCGGCCCGGTATTGCCCGGCATTTGCTGGCCCAGAATGGACATGATCTGCCCAAGTGCTGCGGCTGACTGGTCCGGGTCGGCGTGGCGCACGGCGACGATGGTGCCTGTCGGCAGGGCTGCCGTGGCGCCAACCGCCGCTTGCGGGCCGGAAGGGGCGCAGGCGCTTAAGCCCCCGAACGCCAGCAGCAGCGCCAGACCGGCCTTGAACGGGGAGATTTTGCGAGTGCGGCGCATACGGTAGAGCTAACACGATTGCCTCGGCTCCGGTAGCGGCGGAGGCCAAGATTTTGTTGCCGAAACTTGTGTTGTGGTCTAATGGCTTGTGTTGTCTTGTTTAAGCCATCATTGAGCGTGATGCTTTAAGAGGTGTGAACTGCTGGAGGCTTCCGATCGTGGTCAATGGCTCTCAAGTGCGGCTGGGGCGTTTGCGTAGCTCTCGGGCTGGCTTCAAGGTCAAGCTGTTGCTCGGGTGCGCGGGCATGGCCCTGCTCACGGCCTGCGCTGGCGGGCCGCGCGTGTCGGAAAACGCCAATTATTACCTCTCCCACGCCCATCACGACTACAACCCGCCCGGCCCGCCCAGCGACCCGTGGGGGCCGTATATCCAGGAGGCCGCGGCGCGGTTCGATGTGCCCGAGGTCTGGATCCGTCAGGTGATGCGCGTGGAATCCGGCGGGCATGAGTATATCGGCGGCCAGTTGGTGGTGTCCTCCGCCGGGGCCATGGGGCTGATGCAGCTCGAGCCCGAGACCTACCAGGAAATGGCCTCGCAATACGGGCTGGGGAACGACCCGTTCAACCCCTACGACAATATCATGGCCGGCACGGCCTATATCCATGCCATGTACCAGGTCTATGGCTCGCCCGGCTTCCTGGCGGCGTATAATGCCGGACCTGGGCGGCTCAGCTCCTACATGAATTACAGCCGGCCTTTGCCGGACGAGACCAAGAACTACGTGGCGATGATCGCGCCGCATATCCAGGGCTATTACCCGGCCCGCCGGTCCGAGGCTGACCAGCTGGCTCTGAATACCCAGCCGATGACCGAGGCGCCGGGGCTGCTGCCGCCGGGCTTCGTGCCGTCCGCCTCTTACGGGCTGCCTGCGGGCAATTCGGGTGACAATGCGGGGGCGCAGGTGCGGGTGGCCTCCATCGCGCCGGTTGATACACCGTCCGTCGTGCCCGTACAGACCGCTTCGATTGCGCCGGTTCAGACCGCTTCCATCGCCCCGGTCGAGGCCGCTCCCGTGCCCCCGCCGCCGCCAGCGCCATCGCGCCAAGCCATGCCCGCCTATCAGAGCACGCTCACGGCTTCGGCCGTGGCCATGTCCCTGCCGCCGCCACCTCCGGCGCCCTCTCGTACCCGGTCGCGGCCCGATTTCGCGCTCGTCCCGCCCGCAATGGCCGATACCCCGCCGCGGACCATGCAGGTTTCCGCCGCCCCGGCATCCGGCTCTATGCATTGGGCCATCCAGGTCGGCGCCTATTCCAGCCCCTCCAATGCCCGCGCGGCGCTTGGCATCGCCGAGTTATCCGCTGTGTCCCAGCTGGTGAATGGGCAGGCGATGGTGCAGTCCATCCACAGGGGCGGCAAGACCACCTACCGCGCGCGCGTGGTCGGATTGCCGCACGAGGCTGCGGTGAATGCCTGCAACCGTCTCTCCGGCGGGCCGACGGGCTGTGTCGTGATTTCCCCGGACGAACAGTCGTAGAAAACTCTACTCTGGCGGCCATTTGACGCGGTTTGTCTGCGCTCCGGTGCTCACGTACGGCAAGTACGCTCCGCTCCGGCGCTCATCAAACCACGCCAACTGACTCGCCAGAGCGACTTTTCAAACGGGCGCGAAGGGCAGGGGTTTAAACCGCGCCGTTGGCGAGCAGGGTGGCGCGGACAGCGTCTTCCTCGACCTGATTGCTGGTGAAGGCCTGGCCGATGCCGCGCGTCAGCACGAAGGTCAGCTTGCCCTCGCGCATTTTCTTGTCCTGCTTCATATGCGCCAGCAGATGCCCGGTATTCAGCCCGGCGATGCGCGCGGGCAGCCCGGCTTTGGCGATATGCGCGGCGATGCGGCTGGTATCCTCCTGCGGGCAAAGGCCGAGCTGGGCGGAGAGATGCGTGGCGAGCACCAACCCGGTGGCCACAGCCTCGCCATGCAGCAGGCTGCCGTCGAAATGGCATTCCGCCTCCAGCGCGTGGGCGAAGGTATGGCCGAGGTTCAGCAGAGCACGGCCGTTATTCGGCTTGGTCTCGCGCTCGTCATCGCCCACCACCTGCGCCTTGAAGCGCACCGCATGCTCGATGGCCTGGGCCAGGAGTTCGTCGTCCCCGCCCACGATACCCTCGGCATGGGCCTCGCACCAATCGTAGAAGGCGGCATCCGCGATCATCCCGGCCTTGACGATTTCCGCATAGCCCGCGCGCAACTCGCGCACCGGCAGGGTCTTCAGCGCGCCGGTATCGGCCAGCACCAGCAAGGGCTGGTGGAAGGCGCCGATCAGGTTCTTGCCTTGCGGCGCGTTGATGCCGGTCTTGCCGCCCACGCTGGAATCCACCTGCGAGAGCAGCGTCGTCGGGATCTGGATGAAGGGCAGGCCGCGCAGCGTGGCAGCGGCGGTGAACCCGGCGAGATCGCCCACTACCCCGCCGCCCAGCGCGACGATGGTGGTGTGGCGGTCCACCTTCTGGTCCAGCAGGGCGGTGACTAGGCGCTGCCAGGTCTCGATGCTCTTCGACTCCTCGCCCGGCGGCACGGTGAGCACGGTATGGCTCACGCCCACCTCGCTCAGGCTGGCCTGCAGCGCGGGCAGATGCAGCGCCGTCACGTTGCTGTCGGTGATGATGACGCAGCGCGGCTGCGGCAGCACCGGCGCGATATGCGCGCCCGCGCGCTTGATCAGGTCGGGGCCGATCAGCACGTCGTAGCTGCGCTCGGAGAGCTGCACGCGCACCTGCCGCGGCGGGGTGTAGGCGTTGATCGCGGCGATCACGTTATCGGTCGTCACTTGGGGGGGAACCTCCGAGCCATCGATGATGATATCGGCCTGTGCATAGATCGGGCTGCGCTGCTCCGAAAGCCGGGCCAGGATTTCCGCCGGGTTGCCGGCATTGAGCAGCGGGCGGTGCGTGCGCCCCTGCACGCGGGAGAGCAGCACGGGCAGCGGGCAGCGCAGCCAGATGGAGATGGCGCGCTGCCGGATCAGCGCCCTTGTCTCCGGGTCCATGAAGGCGCCGCCGCCAGGGGCGAGCACGATGCGCCCGCCATTGAGCAGGCGCTCGATCACCCGCTTTTCCCCGGCGCGGAAATCCGCCTCGCCATGGGTCTTGAAGATTTCTGCGATGCTCATGCCGGCGGCGCGCTCGATCTCGTGGTCGGCATCGAAGAAGGGCAGGCCGAGCTGGGCGGCGACGCGCTTGCCGATAGCGGTTTTGCCGGCGCCCATGAGGCCGACCAGGACGATGCTGCGCTCCTGCACGGGGAGGTCTAGACGGTTGAATGACATTGCCTGAAACGCTTATCACATTGAACGCATGACGATAGATGGCCAAGCCGAGGCGTTTCTGGAAATGCTCGCCGCCGAGCGCGGGGCGGCGGCGAACACGCTCGCGGCCTACGCGGCGGACCTTGAGGATTTTCAGGGGTTCTTGCGCGCGCGGGCGGTGAGCGCCATGGCGGCGGATGCCAGCGATGTGGCCGCCTATGTGCGGGGGCTCTTTGATGCCGGTCTGGCGGCGCGGACGCAGGCGCGGCGGCTCTCCTCCCTGCGGCAGTTCTTCCTGTTCCTGCTGCGCGAGGGGCGGCGGACGGACAACCCGATGGCGGATTTCGCGTCCCCGCGCCTGTCCAAGGCGCTGCCGAAATATCTGAGCGAGGGCGAGGTGACGGCGCTGTTTGCCGCGGCGCGGGAGCTGCCCGGCCTGCCGGGGCTGAAGGCGGCGGCGGGGCTGGAGATCCTCTACGCCACCGGGCTGCGCGTTTCGGAGTTGCTGGCCCTGCCGGCCCCGGCGCTCTCCACGGACGCACAGATGCTGTTGATCAAAGGCAAGGGCGGCAAGGA
>DATIWS010000276.1:0-16160 GCA_035519275.1 Acidocella sp.
CCCCCTAGGCGCTGCAAGTGTGTAGGAACCGGCCTGACTTTATCCGCGATGCCTGGCCCGGTAGGCGCTGGGCGGCTTGCCGTACAGATAGAAGCGCCGCACCGGGTTCGCGCAGAGGCGCCTCACTGCGGCATCGCAGCAGGTGTTTCATCGGTATTGTCCAAGTGAATTCCGCGATCATCCATTCCGTTTTCCCTGCCGATATCCATTATCCTTGTAAATCCTTTAGCTAGCGAGACAAGGAAATGAAAACAAACGTCGCGATCATCGGCGGGGGGGTGTCCGGGCTGATACTGGCAAATCTCCTGTATAGCGAGGGTATCGGCTGCGTCATCCTGGAACGCCAGACGCGTGCCTATGCCGAGGGACGCATCCGCGCCGGCGTGCTTGAGCATGGCTCGGTGGAGCTGCTGCGCCGGGCCGGCGTCTCCGCGCGCATGGACGCCGTCGGACTGCCGCATAAGGGCTTCGCGCTGCTGCATGAGGAGGGAAAGCTGCGCATCGACCTGCAAGGTCTCACCGGCACCGGCGTGATGGTGTACGGCCAAACGGAGATCACCATCGACCTCATGGACGCCTGCGCCGAACGCGGCATCCCGCTCATCTTCGAGGCCAGCGACGTAACTGTGCATGACGTCGACGGCGCCGAGCCCTGCGTGACCTACATAAAGGACCGGGTGGAACAGCGCCTGGACTGCGACTTCATCGCCGGGTGTGACGGATTCCACGGCGTCACCCGCCCCAGCCTGCCCGGCGCCGCCGAGAGCGTGCTGGAAAAACTCTACCCGTTCGGCTGGCTCGGCATCATGGCCGATGTACCACCGACGGACCACGAGTTGATCTATGCCAGCCACGCGCGCGGCTTCGCGCTCGCCTCCATGCGCTCGGCCACGCGCAGCCGCTACTATCTTCAGGTGAGCCTGGAGGAGAAGATCGAGGACTGGTCCGACGAGCGCATCTGGGACGAGCTGTGCCTCCGGCTGCAAGATGGCGTGGCCGGGCATATCACGCGCGGCCCGTCGATCGAAAAATCTATTGTCCCCCTGCGCTCCTTCGTCTGCCAGAAGATGCAGCACGGGCGGCTTTTCCTGTGCGGCGACGCCGCGCATATCGTGCCGCCCACCGGCGCCAAGGGGCTGAACCTCGCGGCCTCCGACGTCGCCTATCTGTTCGAGGCACTGGTGCGCCAAGTCAAGCACGGTGACGAGGCTTGGGTGAAGGGCTATGAAGCCCGCGCCCTGGCGCGAATCTGGAAGGCGGAGCGATTCTCCTGGTCGATGACCATGCTCACCCACCGCTTTCCCACGCAGAGCCCCTTCGAGCGCCGGATGCAGGCGGCGGAACTGGCCTATCTCGCGCAAAGCCACGCCGCACGAACGGCCATCGCCGAGAACTACATCGGCCTGCCGTTCTGAATCCTATCGGTCCCAGATCTGGCGGAGCTGCGCAATCAAGGCAGTCCGCTGCGCCTCGTCCAGCCCGGTCAGGAACCGCGCCTCATGTGCGGCGATGCGCTCCCGGCACTCACGGGCCAGCGCCGCGCCGGCCGGGGTGAGCCGCAGCGCCTGCGCCCGGCCGCTGGAGGAGGCACGATGGATCAGCTCGCGGCGTTCCAGCTGCGTGGTCAACGGCACCATGTTGGCACGCTGGATGCCCAGCACACGGCCGATCTCGCTTTGCGTAATGTCCGGATTGGTTTCGATGACCAGCAACACGGAAACCTCGGTAACGCGCAGGCCGACGCCCGCGAGACTCTCGGCGAGATCCGCGAGCATCGCGACGGAGGCTCGGCGAAGCTGGTAGCCCAGCAACTGGTCCAGCGGATTAACCGGCATGCTGCCATCAAGCTCGGCTGCCAGGGGCGGCGTCAGATTTATTTTTTGCGACATGCACGGACTATGCAAGATCCGCTTGCGATCAGCAAGAATGTTATGTTATGTATCATAGCATGGAAACCAAAACCGGAAATATCCGTGCCGGTCGCACTCACGCTCATCGCGTGCGGCGCCGGATCGCGGCCAAAACCCCATCCGGCCATTTCCGGCCATGATTTATAACGAAGGAAAGCGCATGTCTGAAAACAGCACGGCCGTGTTCACGGTCGAGAACCGGATCGCCTGGGTGAAATTCAACCGCCCCGAGAAGCGCAATTGCATGAGCCCCGCGCTGAACCGGCGGATGATTGAGATTCTCGGCGAGCTGGAATACCGGGAAGATGTGGGTGTCCTAGTGCTGACCGGCGAGGGTACCGCCTGGTCGGCGGGCATGGACCTTAAGGAGTATTTCCGTGAGACCGAGGCAAAGGGGCTGGGGGCCACGCGCCAGGCGCAGCGCGAATCCTATGGCTGGTGGCGGCGCCTGCGCTGGTACCAGAAGCCGACTATCGCCATGGTTAATGGCTGGTGCTTTGGCGGCGGCTATGGCCCGCTCTTCGCCTGCGACCTCGCCTTCGCCGCCGAGGAGGCGCAGTTCGGCCTCTCCGAGATCAATTGGGGCATCCTGCCCGGCGGCGGCGCCACTAAGGTGGCGGTCGAGCTGCTCAACTTCCGCGACGCCATGTACCACGCCATGATGGGCGAGAACATCGACGGCAAAAAGGCCGCCGCCTGGGGGCTCGTGAACGAGGCGGTGCCGCTGGCCGCGCTGAAGGACCGCGTGACCGAAGTGGCCGAGGTGCTGCTAAAGAAGAACCCGGTGGCGCTGAAGGCGACCAAGGATGCCATCCGCCGCGTCGGCGAGATGACCTACGACAATGCCGAGGATTACCTGATACGCGCCCAGGAGGCGGCCAATTTCTTCGACAATGACGGCCGCAAGGAAGGCATCAGGCAGTTCATCGACGACAAGAGCTACAAGCCCGGCCTCGGCGCCTACGCGCTCAAGGCCTGAGCCAAATGGGGGGAGGAACGGTGGCAAATATAGTTGATGATGTCGGGGTACAGGCCCGCCTGCACCCCGCGGCGCTGGCAGTGCTGGAATTCGCCTCGAACCGGCGCTGGACCTACGCGGCATGGGACGAAGCCATCGCCCGCACTGCCGCCGTTCTGGCGCAGGGTTATGGCATCGAGGCAGGCCAGCGCGTCGCGGCGCTGGCCCGCAACTGCGCCGAGCTGCCGCTGCTGCATCTGGCCTGCGCGCGCATCGGCGCCATGTTCGTGCCGCTCAACTGGCGCCTCACCCCCGCCGAGCTGGCGCCGCTTCTGGAGAATGCCGAACCTAGCTTGCTCACCGGCGATCCCGATTTCCTCGCCCCGGTGCGGGCGGGCTGGCGGGTGGCGGAACTCCCGGCCCTGCGCGCCGCCATCGAGGCCGCGGCACCTCTGGCCACGCCGCCCTTCGACCGCACCCGCCCCAGCCTGATCCTCTACACCTCCGGCACCTCCGGCCGGCCGAAAGGCGTGCTGCTGAGCGAGCACAACATCAGCCAAACGGCGGTCAATTTCGCCACGCTCGCGCGCGTGACGCATGAGAGCGTGGTGCTGGCGGAAACGCCTATGTTTCATGTCATCGGCATTATCGGCAATCTGCGCTCTAGCTTTCTGCGTGGCGGCGCCGTGCTCGTCAGCGAGGGGTTCGATGCCCCCCGCACCCTCGCGCGCCTGTCCGACCCCAGCCTGCACGTCACCCATTATTTCTGCGTGCCGCAGATGGCGCAGATGCTGCGCGCCGTCCCCGGCTTCGACCCAGAAAAACTGCGGAGCCTCACCGCCATCTTCTCCGGTGGCGCGCCGCACCCGGCAGCCGATATCCGCGCTTGGCTGAAGGACGGCATTCCCATCGCCGACGGTTTTGGCATGAGCGAATCCGGCACCGTCTCCTGCATGCCGCTGCACATCCCGCTCATCGACGCCAAGGCCGGCGCCGCCGGCATCGTGCCGCCCGCCATTAGCCTGCGCTTTGTGGATGGTAACGGGCACGACGTGCCACCCGGCATGACGGGCGAGCTGCTGCTAAAGGGCGAGAATATCTTCACCGGCTATTGGCGCGCGCCAGAGGAAACCGCGAAAGCCTTTACCGAGGATGGCTGGTTCCGCACCGGTGACATCGCCCGCCAGGACGAAGACGGGTTCCTGTTCCTGATCGACCGCAAGAAGGACATGTTCATCTCCGGGGGCGAGAACGTGTATCCGGTGGAGATCGAGGCGGCGCTCGCGGGCATGCCCGGCATCCGCGAGGCCGCCGTCGTCGGGGTGCCGGATGCGCGCTGGGGCGAGGTCGGGCATCTCGCCGTTGCGGTGGGGCAGGATGGGCCGGACGAAGCCGCGATCCTGGCCTATCTCACCGCCAGGCTGGCGCGCTACAAGATCCCCAAGCATGTCGACTTCGTCGAGGCGCTGCCGCGCACCGGCACGGGCAAGATCCAGAAGACCATCCTACGCCAGATATTGGCAAGCCCGGCGGCGCCCTGACACCGCGCCCCCTGCCCCATGGCCAGCGCCGCCGCCAGCTATTTGCGCGACGCCCGCGATGCGGGCGAACCAGCTCCGGGATTTGCAGGCTAGAGAGACAGACGAAGCCCATCTCCAGCACGCTCTGGCATGAGTGAAAACAGCCGCCGTTTTGCTCGGCATAGCCCTGCTGGCACAGAGTTAGCGGAAGCCGCCGCGCCGAGGCGCGCAGCACAGGCGCTTCGCCGAACCCGCGACGGCGCTTTTGCATTGCAGCACATATTTTCCGTTCCACCCGGCAGATTTTAGATTGCACCCCGACATCATATGTTTTATAACATAACATACAAAAATAAGCGTCCACGATGCAACCATCCTCGGGCGATCAAAGAACACGTGAAAAAAGAACGTGCATAGTGGGAGCGTTCAATGAACATCGGAACATCGAGTGGATCTCGACTATGCCATTTTTGGCTTGGCGGCGGCGTTGATGCCGCTGGTCGATCACCCCCTACTACGCTGTCACCGTGCTGCCGACGCTGAGCACCGAAATGTCGGCGCGCTTCAACTATCTGCATACCGTGGTGAAGAAGAACCCCACCAACGGCTTCAACGTTATCCTACGCTACGTTCACGTCTTCTGATCCAGACGGCTCGGCTGCCAGCACCTGATGCTGGCGGCGGAGAAACTTTCATGGGGGAAAAAATGAACCAAAAAAATGAATTGGGTTCGGGTGGGATTTCCCGGCGGCTGCTCATGGCCGGGGCCACCGGCGCGGGGCTCGTTCTGCCCGTTCTGCGTGCCCGCGCCGCCGCCACCAACACCATCAAGGTCGGCTTCATCAGCCCGCGCACCGGCCCGCTCGCCGGCTTCGGCGAGGGCGATCCGTTTATCTTGGGGCTGGCGCGCAAGGCCTTTGCCAATGGGATGACGATCAACGGCACTACCTATGAGGTGATTATCCTCGACCGCGACACGCAGTCTGACCCGACGCGAGCCAGCAAACTCGCGCAGGACCTCATCAATGGCGAGCAGATCGACCTGATGCTCACGACCTCCACGCCGGAAGTGGTGAACCCGGTCTCCGACGCCTGCGAGGCTGCGGGCGTGCCGTGCCTGTCCACCATTGTGCCGTGGGAGGCCTGGTATTTCGGCCGCGGCGCCAAGCCGGGCGAGCCATCGCCGTTCAAATGGACCTACCATTTCTGCTTCGGTGGCGAGCAGTTCCGGCGGCTTTACATGTCCACCTGGAACAACGCCGTCACCAGCAACAAGCGCGTGGCCGTGATGTGCCCCAGCGATGCCGACGGCAACGCCATCCGCGCCAATTTGTTCCCAGCCCTGAGCAAGGCCGGGTTCGACATCGTCGATCCCGGCGGATACCAGGACGGCACCACCGACTATTCCGCGCAGATCTCCCTGTTCAAGCAGGCGGGCTGCGAGATCTTCAGCACCTTCCCGTTCCCGCCCGACTTCACCACCTTCTGGCGCCAAGCGGCGCAGCAGGGGCTAACGCGACAGATGAAGATCGTGACCGTGGCGAAGACCGGGTTGTTCCCCTCGCAGATGGAGGCGCTGGGCCCGCTCGGCTACCGCATAAATGCCGGGACCTACTGGCACCCGGCATTCCCGTACAACTCGGCGCTCACCGGGCTCAGCTCCGCGGCGCTGGCCGCCGCCTATGAGACACAAACCGGCCGCCAATGGCAGCAGCAGCTTGGCCCCTCCATGGCGCTGTTCGATGCCATGGTCGCGGTGCTGAAATCCGCCGGCAACCCGAACGACAAAGACGCCGTGGCCAAGGCGATGAGCACGCTGCAAACCACCACTGTGCTGGGCAACATCGACTTCCTCAATGGCCCGGTGCCCAACGTGGCGACAACAACCCTAGTCGGCGCGCAGTGGATCAAGGCGAAGACGGGCCCCTACAAGCTCGACTACGTCACCATCGAGCATGCCGAAGACCCGAGCGTGCCCACCCAGACCACGCTGCAACCCTATCATCTATGAGGGCGGTATGTCGTTGAGCCAGGTGAATATGATCCTCGGGGGCATGGCGGCCAACCCGCCGCCGCGCGGTGTATCGCCACGGGAGCTGCGTGCGTGGTTCGCCGCCGCACGGGCGTCGGTCGAGGGGGCGGGCATACCAGCGGCCCTGACCCCGGCATGAGAGACACCGCCACATTCAGTCTGGCTCGGCCTGGCATGGAGGGCGCTGCCGCTCCGCTGCTGGCGGCAGCGGGGCTGAGCAAGAGCTTCGGCGCCATCGCTGTCGTCAATGGTGTGGATTTCAACGTCGGCGCGGACGAGGCGGTCGGAATTGTCGGCCCCAACGGGGCCGGCAAGACTACCCTGCTCAACCTGCTTTCCGGCGCCATGCCGGCCGGTGCCGGAACGCTTACGCTGCGCGGTGCCAGCATCGGCGGCACCGACGCCGCCTGGCGTTGCCGCCGTGGCATCGGCCGCTCCCACCAAGTGCCGCGCCCGTTCGGCGGCATGACCGTGTTCGAGAATCTGCTCGTGGCAGCCGCCCAAGGCGGCGGCTTCACGCAATCCGAGTCCTATGACCGCGCCGTGGACTCGCTGCAACTCTGCGGCATGCTGCATCTGGCCAACCGCACGGCGGAGACGCTCGGCCTCCTCGACCGCAAGCGCCTGGAGCTGGCCCGCGCGCTCGCCACCGGACCGGAGCTGCTTCTGCTCGATGAGATCGGTGGTGGCCTGACCGATGGCGAGGCGATCGAGCTGGTTGATGTAATCCTCGATCTGCGCCGCCGCCGCATCGCCATCGTCTGGATCGAGCACATCGTTCACATCCTGGTGCGCGTCGTCACGCGCCTCGTCTGCATGGATGCAGGGCGCATCATTGCCCAGGGCGCGCCGCAGGAGGTTCTCAAGAACCCGCTGGTCATCAGCGCCTATCTTGGCTCGGAGGTGGTATGAGTCTGCTTGAGGTCAAATCCCTGCGGGCGCGCCATGGGCTGCTGACGGCCCTACACGATGTCAGCTTCGCCATGGACAAGGGCGAGGTGCTCGCCATCGTCGGCGCCAACGGCGCAGGCAAGACAACGCTGATGCGCTGCATCGCCGGCGCGCACCGGCCCGCCGAGGGCGGCATCGCCCTGGCCGGCGAGGACGTCACGGCGCTGCCCGCGCATAAACGCGTGCACCGGGGCATCGCGCTGGTACCCGAGGGGCGGCGCCTGTTCCCCGGCATGACGGTGAAGGACACGCTGCTTCTCGCCGCCTGCCGCAAGGGACAGTGGAATTTCGACGCGGTGCTGGAGACGCTGCCGCAGCTCAGGCCCCTGCTCAACCGCAAGACCGGGCATCTCTCCGGCGGGCAACAGCAGGCCGTGGCCATCGGCCGGGCACTGATGACCAACCCCGAGCTGCTGCTGTTGGACGAACTCTCGCTCGGTCTCTCTCCGGTGGCGGTGGAGGGCGTCTACGACGCCATGCCGAAGCTAAAGGCGGCCGGTACCACCATCATCCTCGTCGAGCAGGATCTACGCCGCGCCATGGCGGCCGCCACGCATGTGATGTGCATGCTGGAGGGGTGTGTGGTGCTTTCTGGCGGCGCTGGCGAGCTGACCCGCGAGGCGGTGATGGACGCGTATTTCGGCCTCAACCGCGAAGCCGCCTGAAGGGAGCCCGCGATGTTCTGGATCAACCAAATCCTGCAAGGCACCCTGCTCGGCGGCTATTACGCGCTGCTGGCGGCGGGGCTGTCCTTCCTGTTCGGCGTCATGCGCGTCATCAACCTGGCGCATGGCTCGCTTGCCGTGCTCGGTGCCTTCATCATGATGGTCATCTATCACGGGCTCGGCATTTCGCCCTTTGGCGGCCTCGCCCTCACGCTGCCGGTCATGGCGCTCATCGGCGTCGCGCTGCAGCTCTGCGTCATCGAGCCCAGCCTCAAATCCGGCCCGTTGGTGCCGCTGCTGGCCACGTTCGGCCTAGCGCTTATCGCCGACAACACACTGTTTTCCATTTTCGGCGCCAACACCCAGAGCTTCGCCGCCGATATCGGCGATCTCTCCTACGACAGCTGGAATTTCGGCAGCATCTATATCAGCCAGCTCGACGCGCTGGTGTTCACCACCGGCGTCGCCGTGCTGGGCGGCATGCAGCTCCTGCTCTCGCGCACGCAGATCGGCCGCAAGATCCGCGCCACGGCGGAGGATGAGGATGCGGCGCGGCTTTCGGGCATCGACACGCGCATGGTGCGCGTGGCCGCCAGTGCCCTCGCCATGATGATGGTCGGCCTAGCCGGGGCGGCGCTGGGCGCGCGCAACAGCTTCGACCCCTATGCCGGCGGGCCGCAGCTCATTTACGCTTTCGAGGCCGTCGTCATCGGCGGCACCGGCTCTCTCTGGGGCACGCTGGCGGGCGGTATTGCGCTCGGCATTGCCCAGGCGTTGGGCGGGGCGGTGGACACGCACCTCTCGCAGATCGCCGGCCACGCCTTGTTTCTTCTCGTCCTCATCGCCCGGCTGCAGCACGGCGGCCAGATCACCTCTTACATCCGCCGTCTTCGCGTGAGGTTCGCATGACCGAAGCCTATACCGTCCAGCGCTGGACGCGCCGTTCCGCCATCTGCATCGCGGTCCTAGCCGCGCTGTTCGCGGTTCTCATCGCCGGGCCCTTGCTTTTCTCCGCGGAAGCGACGGCCAACCTGACGACATTGTTCATCTACGTGCTGCTCGCCATCACCTGGAACGCACTGGCCGGCTATGGCGGGCTGGTCTCGGTCGGGCAACAGATGTTCTTCGGTTTCGGCGCCTATGCCGCCATTCGCCTCTCCAGCGCCGGACTGCCGGTGTATCTAGCCTTAGCCCTGGGGGGGGTGATCAGCGCGCTGCTCGCCTGGATAGTCTCAAGCTTCATGCTGCATATGCGCGGCGGCGAGTTCGCCATCGGCATGTGGGTGCTGGCCACGCTGGTGCAGTTGCTGGTCAGCCTGGACCCGATCGTGCAGGGCGCCACCGGCACCTCGCTGCTGGCGCTCAACGGCTTCGCCCCCACAATCCGCCGCGACGACACCTACTGGCTCGGCCTGTTCATGATGGGTGGCGTGGCGCTGGCGCTGTTCCTGCTGCTGCGTTCGCGCCTGGGGGCGGCCATGCAGTCCATCCGCGACGACGAGACGGCCGCACTTTCCGTTGGCGTGAAGGTGGCGCTGGCGAAGCGCATCGTCTTCGTGCTGGCGGCACTGGGGGGCGGCATGGCCGGGGCAGTGTGGCTGGCGTCGTCCATCTCTTTTCAGCCGAACACCTACTTTGGCGTGCAATGGACGGCCTACATGATTTTCATGACGCTGGTCGGCGGCATCGGCACGTTCGAGGGGCCGATCCTCGGCGCCCTACTGTTCTTCGCTATCGAGACTGCCTTCGGCGCCCAGGGCGTCTGGTATCTCATCGGCGTCGGCGTGGCCGCCGTGGGGTTCGCGCTGTCGCTGCCGCAGGGCATCTGGGGCTGGCTGGAGCGCCGCTACGCGCTGCGCCTGCTGCCTGTCGGTTATGTCCTGAGGCTAGCCGGGGGCGAGGCAGGGCGGATGCGCCGCAGCGGTGCGATGACGCAGCCCGGACACGACCAGCTCTCAGGCGGCATTCGAGTTTCGGAGCGAAGCTGAGCCAAGACGTATTTAAACAACAAGTCAGGAGGATATGACGATGTTAGACACAATGGCAAAGGGTTCGGTCCTGGGCTCGGCCTGGGAAGGGAAAATATTCAATGGCGGCTGGATCCCATCCGGTATCGTGGCGGATGTCATCGAGCCCGCCACCGGCGCGGTGCTGACCCGCACCGCCATCGCCAGCCCGGCGGACATCGCCGCCGCAGCCAAGACGGCGGCAGCGGCCCAGCCGGCCTGGTACGCCACACATGAGCGTCGGCGTGAGGCGATCCTGTTGAAGGCCGCCGATCTGTTCGAAGCCCATGCCGAGGAGCTGGCACTGTGGATCGCCCGCGAGACCGGCGGCATCATCCCGAAAGGCCTGCACGAGGTCCGCGAGGCGGTTGAGATCTGCCGCGCCGCCGCCGCCCTGCTGCACGACATCCCCTCCCGCGCCCTGCCCTCCGCGCCGGAGCGTCTCTCCATCGCGCGGCGCGTGCCGCTGGGCGTGGTCGGCGTCATCTCGCCCTTCAACTTCCCGCTCATCCTCGGCCTGCGCGCCGTCGCCCCGGCGCTGGCCATCGGCAATTCCGTGGTGCTGAAGCCGGATCCGCAGACGGTGGTGAGCGGCGGCGTCATCATCGCCCGCATCTTCGAGCTGGCCGGCCTGCCCGCCGGCGTGCTGCACATGCTTGCCGGGCGCGTGGACGCGGGCGAGGCGATGTGCGCCGACCCGAACATCCAGATGATCGCCTTCACCGGCTCCACCGCCGCCGGGCGGCGCGTAGGCGAGGCCTGCGGCAGGCATCTCAAGAAGGTCTCGCTGGAGCTGGGCGGCAAGAACTCCGTCATCGTGCTGGGCGATGCCGACCTCGGCGCCGCCGCTTCCAACGTCGCCTTCGGCGCCTGGTTCCACCAGGGGCAGATCTGCATGGCCTCCGGGCGCATCCTGGTCGAGCGCTCGCTCGCCCCGGCCCTCACCACAGCACTGGTCGAGAAGGCCAACCACTTGCCGGTGGGCGATCCGGCTTCCGGCCAGGTGGCGCTTGGGCCGCTCATCAATGAGCGCCAGCGCGACCGTGTGCACAAGCTGGTGACCGAGACCATCGCCGCCGGAGCCACGCTCGCCGCCGGCGGCACGTATGAGGGGCTATTCTACAAGCCGACCGTGCTGGAAAACGTGCGCCCCGGCATGCCCTGCTTCGACGAGGAGATTTTTGGACCCGTCGTCAACATCATCCCGTTCGACACGGATGAAGAGGCGATCGCGCTGGCAAATGACACGGAATACGGCCTCTCCGCCGGCATCATCGGCCGGGATGTGAGCCGCGCCATGAAGCTCGCCCGCGCGTTGAAGACCGGGCTGATCCACATTAACGACCAGAGCGTGGCCGATGACGTGGTCAACCCGTTCGGCGGACGCGGCGCCTCAGGCAATGGCACGGCGGTGGGCGGCCCGGCGAGCTGGGAGGAGTTCTCCATGTGGCAGTGGATGACAGTACAGGCCGAAGCACCGATGAAGCCGTTCTGAGGGAGGGTGCAACAATGCATATCCAGGCCGCCGTCACCCGTGAGAAGGGCGGAAACTTCCACCCCGAAACCCTCTCGCTGGAGGGCCCGCGTGCGGATGAACTGCTCATCCGCATCACCGCCGTGGGCGTGTGCCACACCGACCTTGCCATGCGCGACCAGGTCTTCCCCGTGCCCCAGCCTATCGTGCTGGGGCATGAGGGGGCGGGCATCGTCGAGCAAATCGGGGCGAATGTCCGCGGCTTCGAGGTGGGCGACAAGGTGGTGATGAGCTACCGCGCCTGCGGCGCCTGCCCCTCCTGCAACGCCCATGCGCCGAGCTACTGCCACGCCTTCTTCCCTTTGAATTTCAGCGGGGCGCGATCGGATGGCAGCACCTCGCTGCGCTGCGATGAGGGGCCGGTGCACAGCCATTTCTTCGGCCAATCCTCCTTCGCCAGCCACGTGGTGGCGCATCACAGCAATGTGGTGAAAATGGCGGCGGACGCCGACCTCGCCGTGCTGGCGCCGTTCGGCTGCGGCATCCAGACCGGGGCGGGCGCGGTGATGAACGCGCTGAAGATCCGGCCGGGCGAGAGCCTCGCCGTGTTCGGCACCGGCTCGGTGGGGCTGGCGGCGGTGATGGCGGCGCGCGTGGTGGGCGCAACCACCATCATCGCCGTGGACCGCAACCCCGCCCGGCTGGCGCTGGCCCGTGAGTTGGGTGCCACCCATACGGTGAATGTGGGCGAGACCGATTCCGTGCCGGCGATCCAGGCGATCACCGGCAGCGGTGTCATGTACGCCATCGACACCACGGCGGTCATCGCGGTGCTGCAACAGGCCTTTGCCGCCCTCGCGCCGCGCGGCACGCTGGGCGTCATTGGCGCGCCGCGGCCGGAGCATCTGCTGCCGGTGCCGGTCATCGACCTGCTCTCCTCCGGCAAGCATCTCCGTGGCATTGTCGAGGGCGATTCCGAGCCGGCGCTGTTCCTGCCGGCGCTGGCCGAACTGCATCGCCAGGGGCGTTTCCCCGCCGAAAAGATGATGCGCGTCTACGATTTCGCGCAGATCAACGAGGCGGTGCATGACTCCGAGACCGGCGCCTGCGTGAAGGCTGTGCTGCGCCTGCCGGGCTGAACCCGCCCGCGCGCCGGTCTCAACCCCGCAAGATGGTGAGGCCGGTGCTGGCCGGATCGATATCCGTATAGCGCAGCACGGCACTGGCGTGTTCGCGCATCAAAGCTTCCACCCGCGCGCCCTGCCCCGCCGCCAGCGCCTCGGCGATGGCGTGGTGCTGCATATGCGCGTAATTCAGCCGCTGGAATTCCCGTTGCAGATTTTGCCGGTCGATGGCCAGCGCCTTCACCGAGGCGAAAGGAAGATGGTCGTTGCGGGCGAGTGCCTCCATCACTGCAATATTCCCGGCTCCTTCCACGATGGCGCGGTGGAAACGAATATTCATGTCGAGATAGACAACCGCATCCTCCTCACCGAGGTAGCCCTTGGCCATCAGCGCATCGCCATCCGCCAGACAGGCTTCCAACTCTTGCCGCACCGCCGCCCCCGCGCCGCGCTCCGCCAATTGCCGGGCGGCCAGCCCCTCCAGCACGCCGCGCACCTCCACCGCGTCCACGATCTCCGCCGGGGTGACGCTGCGCACCGTGAAGCCGCGCGCCCCGGTTTTCACCAGCAGCCCCTCCTGCTCCAGCTCGCGGAACGCCACGCGCACCGGCATGCGCGAGACGCCCAGCTGCGCCGCCGTGGGAATCTCGGCCAGGCGGGCCCCCGCCGCGATCTCTCCGGCGGCGATCATTTTGCGCAGCGTGACCAACACATGCTGCCCGGGCTTACTCATAAAAATTGTCTCCCGACGATTTTGCGCCGCCACCGGCGAGGGAGAGAGTTTGGTTAAATTGGATCCAATATACAAGATTTCTCTTGATGTAATGCCTAATAACATGGTTGTTGGATACAGCAAAAAATCAATCGGGGAGTAAACGGATGTTCCTGAAAGACACCTGGTACGTCGCCTGCACGCCGGACGAGATCATGGACAAGCCGCTGGGCCGGCAGATCTGCGGCGAAAAGATCGTGTTCTACCGCAACGCGGAGGACCGGGTGGCCGCGGTGGAGAATTTCTGCCCGCATCGCGGCGCGCCGCTCTCGCTCGGTTACGTCGAGGATGGCAAGCTGGTCTGCGGCTATCATGGCCTGGCCATGGGCTGCGACGGCCACACGCTCTCCATGCCCGGCCAGCGCGTGCGCGGCTTTCCCGCCATCAAATCCTACGCGGTAGTGGAGCGATACGGCTTCATCTGGGTCTGGCCCGGCGACCGCGCCAAGGCCGACCCGGCGAAAATCCACCATCTGGAATGGGCGGAGAGCCCCGATTGGGCCTATGGCGGCGGGTTGTATCACATTAAATGCGGCTACGAGCTGATGATCGACAATCTCATGGACCTGACCCATGAGACCTATGTCCATTCCGGCAGTATCGGCCAGAGGGAGATCGACGAATCGCCCGTCACCACCCGGACGGAGGGCGACCACGTTACTACCAGCCGCTTCATGGAAAATATTTATGCGCCCCCCTTCTGGCGCATGGCGCTGCGCCTGAACGGACTGGCAGATGACGTGCCAGTGGATCGCTGGCAGATATGCCATTTCCATCCGCCCAGCCATGTCATGATCGAGGTCGGCGTCGCCCACGCCGGGAATGGCGGCTATCACGCCCCGGACGCGGTGAAGGCGTCCAGCGTCGTCGTCGATTTCATCACACCGGAGAGCGAAACCTCGCACTGGTATTTCTGGGGCATGGCGCGGCGCTTCAAGCCGGGTGACGCGGCGCTGACCGCGCAGATCCGCGAAGGCCAGGGCAAGATCTTCGGCGAGGACCTCCAGATGCTGGAATTGCAGCAGCAGAATCTCCTGCGCTGGCCGGAGCGCAATCTGCTCAAGCTGAATATCGATGCCGGCGGAGTGCAGTCGCGCCGCGTCATCGACCGCCTGCTCGACGGACAATCCGCATAAAAACAGCGCCAAGCCTGGGGGGAACATGATCGAAGTCGAGGTCACCGCCATTCGCGGCGAGGCCGAGGGCATCCGCGCCTTCCGCCTCGCCAGCCCGGACGGCACGCAACTGCCGCCGTTCACAGCCGGGGCACATATAGATGTCCATCTGCCGGGAGGGCTCATCCGCCAGTACTCCCTCTGCGGCGACCCGGATGCGGGCGGGCCCTACGAGATCGCGGTGCTGCGCGAGCCCGTTTCGCGCGGCGGCTCGGAAGCCATGCACGGGCTGGCTGAAGGTGCCAGGCTGCGCATCGGCCCACCGCGCAATCTGTTCCCGCTGGTGGAAGACGCGCCCACGAGCCTGCTGCTGGCGGGGGGCATCGGCATTACGCCGATGCTGGCCATGGCGCAGCGCCTGCACCGCCTGGAGAGGAATTTTACCCTTCATTACTGCGCGCGCAACGCGACGCGGGCGGCATTCCTGGCGCGACTGCGGGAAGCCCCCTTCGCCGCGCGCGTGGCGCTGCATTTTGACGACGGCCCGGCGGCCCAGCGGCTCGATGCCGCCGCTTTGCTCGCCACCGCCGCCGGCGCGCATGTCTATGTCTGCGGTCCCGGCGGCTTCATGGCGCATGTGCTGGACACCGCCCGCGCGCTGAATTGGCCCGAAGCATCGCTGCACCGCGAATATTTTGCCGCCTCCCCCACCGCCGGCGCGGAGGCGTTCGAACTGGAAATCGCCAGCACCGGCGAGGTGCTGGTCGTGCCGGCCGGGGAGACCGCGCTGCGCGTGCTGCTGGCGCACGGCCACGACATCCCCTATTCCTGCGAGCAGGGCATATGCGGCACCTGCCTCTTGCCCCTCCTCGCCGGCGAGCCGGACCATCGCGACAGCTTCTTGGCCGAGGACGAGCGCGCGCGAAACAGCGAATTCGCGCCTTGCTGCTCACGGGCGAAAACCACGCGGCTCGTGCTAAATCTTTAAGCCGCGCGGCGTCTGCGGTTCAGGCTGCCAGAAGCCGATCAGCCTCTTCGGCTTCACAGTGAATTTATTGATCAGAACGACGGACACCCGTGTCTTCAAACTGATCCTGGATCGAGACGCCTTAATCCATTTCGACAAGCGTCACCATGGTCATCTCCGACCGTTTGACGCCGGCTGCAATGGAATGTGCCGCCGCCTCGTTCTCAATGCGGCATCATTTCGGACAAATAGTTGCGCGAGTGCCGGACCGCTGGCGGCCAGATCGCCATTATTCCTGCCATGACAAACACAATCGGGTTCAGAATGACAGCTTCCCTTTGGTTTCGTCTCGACGACGCCCAGCGATGCTGCTTTCCTTCAACTTAACGATATCAAGATCTGCGTTCTGGACAGGGCTGAAAAGAGAATTCCTCGCGCTATACAGCGTCAAGTCAGCACTACATGAGGGGCGGGCCAATGGAAATAGGAGGTCCCCATGTCACGAACTATAGCCTTGCCCGCAATCGCTTGTGCCGCGCTCCTGGCTGGCTGTGCCGATCCTACCGTCGCGCACGGTCCTTGGTTCCAGACGACGGCGAGCAGCTCCGATGTAGCATTTATCAACGACGCTTATCAGACGATTTACTTCGTTCAAGAGGCTCAACG
>DATIWS010000277.1:0-2047 GCA_035519275.1 Acidocella sp.
GGAGGCGTAATACAGCATCGGCGTCGGCCCCTGGCCGACATCGATAATTTCCGCCCCGCTGGCCATCAGGCCCTTGATCAGCGCCGCCGCCAGCGCCGGGGAGGAGAGCCGCCCATCACGCCCCACGACCACCTTGCGGCCACCCGCCTCGGCGACGATGGAGCCGAACACCCGGCCGATGGCGAAGGCATCGGCCTCGGTCAGCGTCTCGCCGACAATGCCGCGGATATCGTACTCGCGCAGCGAGCTGGCTTGGAATTTATGCGAAAAAGTCATGCATGCCTCCTGCGGTGTTGTTCATGTACCTGACGGCGTTGTGGCGGCAGTTTGCGGCCGATTTTAGACCGCCCCTGGCCGGAAATACGGCGGGCCCGCCAGCGCGGCGAGCCCAGCATTTTCTCAGGCGTTGACGTAGTTCTTCAGGAACTCGCGCACCGAGGAGGCGAGATCCGGGCGAGCCAGGGAGAAAGCGATCTGTGCCTCCAGGAAGCCGATCTTGTCACCGCAGTCGAAGCGCTTGCCCTCGAACTTCAGGCCGTGGAACGGCTTGTGGCCGATCATCTTGGCCATCGCGTCGGTCAGCTGCACCTCGTTGCCGGCCCCCGCCTCCATGCGGGAGAGATAGGTGATCACCTCCGGCAGCAGGATGTAGCGGCCGATGACAGAGAGGTTGGAGGGCGCCTTCTCCGGCGCGGGCTTCTCGACGAGGCCTGTGACTTCCACGCGGTCCCCATGGGTCTCGCCCACCTTCAGGATACCGTAGCGGCTGGTCTGCTCCTTCGGCACCTCGGAGACGGCCACCACGTTGCCGCCGGTCTCGTTGTACACGTTCACCAGCTGCGCGGTGCAAGGCGTCTGGCTCAGCACCAGATCGTCCGGCAGCAGGATGGCGAACGGGTCGTCGCCGATGAAGGTGCGGGCGCACCAGATGGCATGGCCCAGCCCCAGCGGCACCTGCTGGCGCACGGTGCTGATGGCACCCGGCGGCATCGTCTCCTCGCGCAGCAACTCCAGCGCTTCGCGCTTGTTGCGCTCGGCCAGCGTCGCCTCCAGCTCGAAGGCGATGTCGAAATGGTCGATCAGCGCGGTCTTGCCGCGGCCGGTGACCATGCAGAACTGATCGATGCCCGCGGCGCGAGCCTCATCGACGGCGTACTGGATCAGCGGCTTGTCGACGACCGGCAGCATCTCCTTGGGCATGGCCTTGGTGGCGGGCAGGAAGCGGGTGCCCAAACCAGCAACGGGGAGCACGGCCTTACGCAATGGTTTTACCAAGAATTCCTCCTTGTTGGGCGATTGTGCCATTCAGTGCCATGCCGGGCAAAGGCGGGCAAGCCGATGACTTCCCAGTAATGCATTTCAAATCGGTGACAGCTCAGGCCGGCTTGACCTGAGCTTGGCCAGCCGGGACCTTCATCATGGTTCCGGTCATCGGAATGAAGAAGCACCCCATATCGCGGCGGGAATGGATCTTCCCTGCGGCGTCTTTGTGGTAAACGTAGAAAACCTGCCCCTGCTTGAAGGGCTGGCCGATGGGGATGATCATCCGTCCGCCCGGCTTGAGCTGCTGGAACAAAGCGGGGGGCGCGTACTGCGCGGCGCAGGTAACGATGATGACATCGAACCCGCCCTGCACTTCCGGCCAGCCGTAATAGCCGTCGCCCACCTTGGTGGTGATGTTGTCACAGCCCAGCGGGGCGAAAATCTTTCGCACCGCATTGCCCAGCGGCTCGATGATCTCGATGGAATAGGCGTGGTCCACGATGCGCGAGAGCAGCGAGGACTGGAAGCCCGAGCCGGTGCCGATCTCCAGCGAGACATCGCCCGGCTTGGGCGCGATCACCTGCGTCATGTAGGCCTGGCCGAGATAGTCCGAGAGGGCCGAGCCATAGCCGAGCGCCCAGGGCTTGGGCGGCTGGTCGTAGGCATCGCCGCAGGTGGAGCGGTGCTCCTGGTAATTGTAGTGATAGTACTCGCGCGGCAGGGCCTCGAACGCTGCCAGCACCAGCGGGTCCGGCTTGCCCAGGCGCTGCGTCAGGTAATCGGC
>DATIWS010000278.1:0-4939 GCA_035519275.1 Acidocella sp.
ACCTCGTCGAGAAACCCGCCCGGCACGGCGAGCTTGCCGCGCCCGGGATTATGGATGCGCGTGATCAGCGCGACCTGGCCGTGGTCGTCGAGCAGCACGGCGTCCGCCGCGTGGCGCAGATGCACGCGCCGCTGCGTGCCGTCGGGCAGGGTGATGCTGCCCAGCGCATGCACGGCATGACTTGGCTCGTCGCCGAAATTGCCGGAGGCGCAGCGCGCCACGATCTCCGCCTTCAGGGCGGGATCGACGAGCATGTGGTCCTTGATGATGTCCATGCCAGGCAAAGTAAGGCGGTTTCGCGCCGGGTCAAACCGGCTGGAGCTGCTCCAGTGCGGCGCCAGCCTGCTCTGGCACCGGCTTGGGGGCGCGCGGCGGCGCGTTGCGCATCATGCCAACAATGCCGCCGATGACGAGCGCCAGCAGCATGGCGCCAAACAGCCCGCCGAACAGCAAGGCCGGCCAGAAACCGCCATAGATTTGCGGCGTGTAGCCAACCGGGCAGGAGAGCGTGCCATTGGCCGTCTCCCAGAGGCCGAGCACGCCTAGCCCGCTTGCCACGGCAATGGCGGCGCCGAGCAGCACAGGTTTACGCATTGAGCTTACCCGAACACGCGCTTGAAGATGGTGTCCACATGGGCGTGATGCATCTCGGCGGACATTGCGGCGTCAATGGCGGCCTCTGAGACACGGCCAGCAACTTCCGGGTCGGCCAAGAGGTTTTCGCGGAAGGTCTTGGTGTCGGCCGTGCCCAGCCTGGTCCAAGTGGCCATGGCGTTGCGTTGGACGATCTTATACGCGTCCTCGCGCAGGATGCCGGCCTTGGTCAGGGCCAGCAGCACCTCGCCCGAATGCACCACGCCGCCCAGGCTCTCCACGTTGGCGGCCATCTGCTCGGGGTAGATTGTGAGCTTGTCCATCATGCCCGCCAGGCGCGCCAGGGCAAAATCCAGCGTCACCGTGGCGTCCGGGCCGATGCCGCGCTCGACGGAGGAGTGCGAGATGTCGCGCTCATGCCACAGCGCCACGTTCTCCATGGCCGGGATGACGGCGGCGCGGACGAGGCGGGCGAGGCCGCAGAGATTTTCGGAAAGCACCGGGTTGCGTTTGTGGGGCATGGCGGAGCTGCCCTTCTGCCCGGCGTGGAAGAACTCCTCCGCCTCGCGGACCTCGGAACGCTGCAGGTGGCGGACTTCCGTGGCCAGACGCTCGATGCCCGAGGCAATGACGCCCAGCGTGGCGAAGAAGGCGGCGTGGCGGTCGCGCGGGATGACCTGGGTGGAGACGGGCTCGGACGCGAGGCCCAGCTTCTCCGCCACGTATTCCTCAACGCGCGGGTCCACATGCGCGAAGGTGCCGACAGCACCCGAGATGGCGCAGGTGGCGATTTCGGCACGGGCGGCGATGAGGCGCTGCTTGTTGCGGGCGAACTCGGCGTAATGCCCCGCGAGCTTCAGGCCGAAGCTGGTCGGCTCCGCATGGATGCCGTGGCTGCGCCCGATGGTGAGGGTGCGCTTATGCTCGATGGCGCGCTTCCTCAGCGCCGCCAGCACGAGGTCGATATCCGCCAGCAGCAGGTCCGCGGCCTGGGTGAGCTGCACGGCGAAGCAGGTGTCCAGCACGTCCGACGAGGTGAGGCCCTGATGGACGAAGCGGCTGTCCTCGCCCACGCGCTTGGCCAGCCAGGTGAGGAAGGCGATAACGTCATGGCGCGTCTCGGCCTCGATGGCGTCGATCTCCGCCGTGTCGGCCTCGGTAAACACGGCCATGGCGGCGTCGCCCTTCTCACGGATGGTGCGGGCCGCGTCCGCTGGAATGGCGCCGAGCTTCGCCATCGCCTCGCAGGCCAGGGCCTCGATCTCGAACCAGATCTTGTACTTGTTCTCCTGGGTCCAGATGGCGGCGGCTTGCGGGCGGGAATAGCGGGGGATCATGGCAAGGGCTCCTGCGGCGACAAAATGCAGGCTCGCCCTAAACCCGCGCTCCGGCATTGACAAGGCAAGCACGCGCGTGCCTATCCCGCGCCATGGACATTTTGCCCCTGCTCGTCATTCTGGCGCAGATTCTGCTCATTGACCTGGTGCTGGCCGGGGACAACGCCATCGTCATCGGGCTGGCGGTGGCGCGGCTGGACTCGGTGCAGCGGCGGCGGGCGATTTTCGCCGGCATCGTGGGCGCCACGGTCGTCCGCATCCTCTTCGCGCTGGTGGCGGTGAAGCTGCTGGCCATCATCGGGCTGACGCTGGCGGGCGGCGTGCTGCTGCTCTGGGTGGCGTGGAAAACCGCGCGTGAGCTTAGGCAGGGGGAGCAGGAAGGCGAGACTGGCGCCCCGCCGCAGACCATGCGCGGCGCGATCTGGCGCATCATCATCGCCGACATCTCCATGAGCCTGGACAATGTGCTCGGCGTGGCCGGCCTGGCCCGCGAGCATCCGGTGCTGCTGGGGGTGGGGCTTGCCATCTCCGTCGGGCTGATGGGGCTGGCCGCGGATTTCGTGGCGAAGCTGCTGACACGCTTCCGCTGGCTGGCTTGGGTCGGCATCGCCATCGTGTTCTATGTGGCGCTGAAGATGGTCTGGGAAGGGTGGGCTGAGGTCGCGGGGCATTTTCGGCTGGGGTGAGTCTCGGGCGGTATGCGGCGAGAGAATTCGAATTTCCATTTCATCGGTGCAGGTGAAATGACGAAATGGCAATTGTTTATCATTCCTGTGAACAGGAAAACAGAAGGGTGTGGTGGTGTTAAACCGCCCTTTACCAGTGTTGGCGGCGAAAAAAATCGCGGATCAGCCATGCCGTGACTTTGGTTTGGCTGTAGGCATCAGCCCGTCTATTCACGAAAATATTATGAGCTACATTCATCGTATTAGACGGCGACGCATCAGCCCCGACGATATTCGTGACAGACCACCGACGGATGTACCGCTGCACCGTGTCCATATGTTCGAGCGTAAAGGCGAAGAAAGCGTATTACGCGTCGGGCTGGAAGAAAATTGGCTTGGCGATCTCTACCACAAGACGCTCGTCGTAGGATGGCCGACCTTCATTGCCGTGTCCGTCGGGCTCTATGTATTGGCCAATATTCTGTTCGCGCTGCTCTACATGCTGCAGCCCGCAGGCGTAGAAACCGCCCGCCCTGGATATTTTCTGGACTACTTCTTCTTCAGCGTGCAGACGCTGGCGACCGTCGGTTACGGCAAGCTGACTCCTGTCTCACTATACAGCAATAGCATTATGACGCTGGAGTCTCTCTCCGGGATATTGTTCAACGCTCTCGTGACCGGACTTGGTTTCGCCCGTTTTTCCCGCCCAAGGGCGCGTGTGCTGTTTAGCAACGTGGCTGTAATTTCCAGGCAAGACGGCAAGATAATCCTTAGCGTGCGCCTTGCCAATAAACGCCGCAGCACCATACTCTCTGCCGATGTTGAAGCGACGTTCGTACACTTGGTGCGAACCAGCGAAGGCAAGGTGATACGGCGATATGACAGCCTGAAGCTAACACGGCAACATACGCCGGTATTCTCATTAACTTTCATCGCTGAGCATGTGCTGGACGAGACCAGCCCGCTATATGGGGCGACAAAAGCCTCCTTGGTAGAGGGAGAGGCGGAGGTCATCATAACTGTTACTGGCCTCGACAACACAACGTCGCAGAGCGTGCATGCAAGCGCTGCCTACGGGGCTGAGAACATCATCTGGAACCGGCGCTTTGTAGATGTCGTCGGATATACAGATGATGGCTATCGCGTGATCGACTACCGGCGCTTCCATGAGACGGAAATGGGCGAACAACCCCCACCCGAGGTAATCGCTGAAAAGACCATCGCCCTCGTATGACGGATTACGCCACCGGCGTTTCGGGGAAGGCCAGCTCGTGCCGGGCGCGCCATTCCTCGGTTACGTAATTCACGATTAGCGAGCGCCGTATTCCGGTGATCCTGCGCCTGATGAAGCCGTGCCAGGTATCGGCGCCGGGGATGAAGATCAGCCCGTGATTGCGGATGAAGGGTGCTGCGCCGACATGCTCGGCGGGGGAGGCGAAGATGTCCGTGCCCCAGTTCTCGCCCGGCGCGGAGTCGGTGAGGTAGATGAGCATGGTGAAGAACTTGGCGCCGATATCGGTATGCGGCTCCAGCCAGAACCCGTCAGTGTCCAGGCAGTATTCGATGCGAAGCGAGCTGCCCTTCAGATTGACGGCGCAGGTCTGTTCCAGCGTTTCCACCACCTCGGGGCTCTGCAGAGCCTCGGCAAGCTCACGGCAGACAGGGAACTGCTTCTGCTGTTCCACGCCGAAGAACCAGCGGGTGGAATTATGCGTCTCGCGCCGGCCCAGCGTGTCCTCGACCACAGGCGGGGCGACGGGCAGGGCGACGATATCGCGCACCATGGCGTCGGGGAGCGTGTTCTCCAGCAGCCAGTGGCGGTAGGGGGCCTGTTCCTCCCGCGCCTGGGCCAGGCTGCCGAGGAAATGCGCGGCGCCGGCAGTGGCATCAAGCATAGTGCAGCACCTTCTTGGCCTGTGCCGAGATCTTGTGGCGCATCAGCTCGCGCTGCGCGGCGAGGCCGCTGGTCATCCAGTTGATCATCACGTAGCGGCGCACGCCCACGTAAGGCTCATGGCCGTGGAAGGATTTGTCCGACCGGCGGAAGGCGACCAGCGTGCCAAGCTCAGGCGGGACCTCGGCGATCATGTCGTTGAGGTCGTCCGGCCCGCGCAGCAGGCGCAGCCGGCCGCCCTGGGGCTCCCAGCCATCGTTGAAATAGAGCAGGGCGGTGACCAGCTTGGCCTCGCTGTCGGTATGGATACGGCCATCGCGCTCGCTGCAGCGGCCGCGCAGCGTGACCATGGTGGAGCGGCCGGTGAGGTCCACGCCGAACTTCTCCGAGAAGGCGGCGGTGACGGCCGGGCCGGTCAGTTCGTTGATCAGCGCCTGGAAATTCGGCCC
>DATIWS010000279.1:0-14195 GCA_035519275.1 Acidocella sp.
TCCAAAAACTACATCAAGAATGGAGCACTTCTAAGGGGGCAGACCAGCCTGGCGATCGAGCTGTTCGGTGATCTGGCGACGATCCTGAATTTGGCCTCGTCAACTGGCCGGATGCCGGGCAAATCTGCTGCGCTTGGCGCAAAGAAAAACCCTCGAGAAGCTTGCGCCTCTGAGGGTCTACTGTCGGTGGTTGCGGGGGCCAGATTTGAACTGACGACCTTCAGGTTATGAGCCTGACATCAATTAAATTTTCTCAAATAAGTTCTTTGATATTTAGAAGTCATATGTCAGATGCCCTAATAAATGCACTACAAAATCCTTCTTTTCTTCGTTTTTCACCCCAAAGTGCCCTAATTGCTCTGCCTCCACACAAAATACCGCTTGAGCGATACAGCAAGGCAGCGGGATCGACGAACCTGGGCCCTCGAACATTCACAGTGATGGGGTGGACCGCCGCAGCGTATCGGCGACATGGGCGGACAGCACATGCCCGGCGAGGAGGTCTGGCTGGTCGGCGAGCACCGCACCAACGGCGAGCGCAAATATTATCTCGTCAATCTGCCTGCCGACACGCCGCCGAAGACACTCGCAGCCACCATCAAGGCCCGCTGGATCTGCGAGCAGGCGCATCAGCAGCTGAAGGAAGAGCTTGGCCTCGATCATTTCGAAGGGCGGTCATGGACGGGGCTGCACCGACACGCCTTGATGACAATGATCGCTTACGCGTTCCTCCAAGCCCGCAGGCTAACCCAGGCCAAAGGGGAAAAAAGAATCGCCGGGCCGCCGCCACAACCAAGTCTGCCGACGGTACGACAAAAAATCATCAGGCATCTCACCGTGATCGGGCCAACGCGATGTCCTCACTGCCGCAAATCATTCTATAATCCGCCAAAGTAGTGCTAAGGGGAGCAGACCACTAGCCGCTGTTGCGTAACGCCGAGGCGATGCCGTTGATGGAAATATGCACACCGCGCCGCACGCGATCACTCACGTCCTCTTCGCCTCCCCGGGCAACCTGGTCGCGATAGCGGCGCAACATTTCAACCTGTACGTGGTTAAGCGGGTCGAGATAGGGAAAGCGATTGGTAACTGAACGGCGCATGACCGGATTCCGCTCGAGCAGGGCCTGCTGGCCGGTGATGGACAGGAGGTGGGCGCGTGTGCGCTCATACTCCGCCTTGATGCGAGGGAAGATGCGCTCTCGCAACGACTCGTCCTCGACCAGCCCGGCATAACGCTCGGCAATCCCCATGTCCGCCTTGGCCAGCACCATGTCCATGTTAAGGAGCAAAGTGGAGAACACCGGCCATTCCTGGAACATGGATTGCAGCAGCCGGAGCCCGCCGGAGCCGCGTTTGGCGATGACAGACTCAACGGCCGAGCCGAAGCCGTACCAGCCAGGCAGCATGACCCGGCATTGTGCCCAGGAAAATACCCAGGGAATCGCACGAAGATCTTCGATGGACCGGCCCTTGGCGCGCGACGCCGGACGGCTACCCAGATTGAGGCTGGCGATTTCTGTGATCACGGTGGACTGCCAGAAATAATCTTCAAACCCTGGCGTCTCGTAAACAAGGTTGCGATAGGCCGCGTAGGCGGCGTGCGATAATTCGCCCAGAATTTCTGGAAAGCTTGGCGCCAGCGGCTCGGAGATCGCCGGTTCGGCGGTTGCAACCAGCGTCGCGGAGACCAGGACCTCCAGATTTCGCTTGCCAACTTCGGGATTACCGTATTTGGCGGCGATCACCTCGCCCTGCTCGGTGAGGCGTATCTGCCCCTGCACGGCGCCTTTGGGTTGCGCAAGAATCGCCTGGAAGCTGGGGCCGCCGCCGCGTCCGACCGAGCCGCCACGGCCATGAAACAGGCGAAGCCGCACGCCATGACGGGCGAACACGTCCACCAGGCCGACCTCCGCGCGGTAGAGTTCCCAGCCGGAGGTCAGGAAGCCGCCATCCTTGTTGCTGTCCGAATAGCCGAGCATGACCTCCTGCGTCTCACCGCGGCTGGCCAGCAGGCTGCGGTAGAATGGAAGCGAGAACAGCCTGTCCATGATGCTTGCAGCGGCGCGCAGATCCTCGATCGTTTCAAACAAAGGCACGATATTCACGGCGAGCTGCCGCTTGCCGGGGTGCAGCAGCCCTGCTTCCTTCAGCAGCACAGCGAGTTCCAGCATATCGGAAACGCCGTCGGTCTTGGAGATGATGGCCGTGCGAATTGCGCGACTGCCGTAGCGGAGGTGGGCCGTGCGCGCGGCATCAAAAATGGCCAGCTCTTTCATGGTCTCGGCGCTGTAATCTACGTGCCGGGAGACCAGCGGGCGGCTCGTGGCCAGCTCCGCGAGCAGGAGGGTAATGCGCGCTTCCTCGCCAAGCTGAAGATAATTAGTTCCAGGGTTGGCCACTTCCAGCAACTCGCCGACCGTGCGTTCATGCACGGCGGAATTCTGCCGCAGATCTATTGGCGCCAGCGTCCAGCCGAAAACACGCGCGGCGCGCACGAGGACGCCAAGCCGCCCGTGCGTGAGCAGGGCGGAGCCGTGGACGCGCAGGGACTGTGCAATGATCGCAAGATCAGTCGCAAATGCCTCCGGTGTTGCATAGGGCGGGGTGGCGGTATCGTAGCCGGACGGCACTGGCCCGGCGGGCGGCCGGCCGAAAAGGGCCACATGGGTCCCTATAAGCCGCGCCTGGACCGTTGCAAGCGCCCGCCGGTAGGGTTCATCGGCCTGATGCTCCGGGTGTCCCGAGGATTGCTCGGCGAGCGATTGCAGTTCTATCGTTGTGCCGGCGTGCAAAGATGCGAGCGTAAGTTCACGGCGAAGCTTGCGCACTTCGCCCAAGTAAAAGCCGAAAGCCCGTTCAGCCTGCCGGACCATCGCTTCGGTCAGCACCGTGGCGTCCACAAACGGATTCCCATCGCGGTCGCCGCCGATCCAGCTGCCGATCTCCAAAAAAGTCGGCAACCCGCCGGCAACTTCGCCAATCTCCTGTTCAACTGCCGCATACAGCTTCGGGACTTCGGCGAAGAAGGTGGCATCGAAAAAAGCCAGGGCGTTCTCAACCTCATCCAGCACGGAGAGCTTGGTCAGGCGCAGTATGCGCGTCTGCCACAAGGTAAGGACAAGGCTGCGCAGCTCGACGTCGATCTCATCGCGCTCCTCCTTGGTTTCGGCCAGGCGGTCGCGCCGGTTGAGGAGTACGGCGATGGCATCGAGGCTGTCCAAGATGCTCCGGCGCTGCACCTCGGTGGGGTGCGCGGTGAGAACGGGGGCAATATAGGCATTGAAGAAGAAGTTCCGGAGCGCCGCCGTGCCGAAGCCGTCGGCACGGGCGCGGGCGATTCCGGCGGCCAGGCTGCCTTCGCGCGGCGGTGAACCGGCGACCAGATGCGCCCGCCAGCGCCGCGTATGATGATGGTCTTCGGAAATATTGGCGAGCACCGAAAAATAGCCAAAAGCACGTGTAATGTTGTTAATTTGGCCCTCTGACAGCCCTTTCAGGATTGTTTCCAGCTCCGCCTGGGCGCTCTGGTCCTGGTCCCGGTGGAAGCGCACAGCCAGTTGGCGAATGGATTCGATCAGGTTGTAGGTCTCGTCTCCATCCAGCATGCGGATTGTATCGCCTAGAATGCGCCCCAAAAGGCGGATATCTTCGCGAAGGGCCTCGTCCATGGTTTCAAACTGGCGCTTCTGAGTCTGCGGAATGTCCATGCGGCAATCAAACCATGCCATTACGTCCAACGGAACTGTTTTCTCATATGCAGTACGCGAAACCCGTCGGCTCCTGGAGCCCATCGGCAACTTGCCGCCGGCATAAGCCGAGGAACTGTACTACGTCATGATGCAAGCATAGGCTGCAGCAATGTAGGGTCTCGTGAGACATCCTATTTCTTGAGTTTTATGAGGAAAGGGATGCTCTATGACGGACGAGGAGCGGGAGCTTCACCGTAAGCTCCAGGTTCTACGGCATGCCGAACAATCGGGGCATGTATCCAAGACGTGTCGCTATTTTGGCATTTGCCGGGCGAGTTTTTTATCGCTGGCGCGCCGCGTATCTCCGGGATGTAGACGCGGGATCACGCCCACCCTTGCCATGGCCGAGGCGGCATTGGTCAAAGGCGGGCGAGAGGTGGCCTTCCTGCATTACGCCCGTAACGGCGACGTCCACGCTTTTGCGCAGACGTTGGAGGACTGGGCCGCACACTACCCGCAGTTCCAAAGCTTCATCGTGTATGAGCAAGGCGATCTGGGCGAAGACAGCAAGGCAGATGCGCTGGGGCGCCCAGCCATCGATCACCTGGAGCGCTGGGTGCCAGCCAGCCGCGCCTGCGATGCGTATTTCCTCGGGCCGAAACCATTCATGGCCTTCATCAAGCGCGGCCTTGCAGCACTCGGTCTGGCCAGCAGCCGGATGCATTATGAGTTCTTCGGCCCGGCAGAGGCTCTGGACTGAGCCGCATCATGCGCCATGCCGCCGCAATCGCGGCGGTATGGCCTTCTGACCATGGCGGGCTGTACTATGGGGCATGAAGAGACACAAAGAGACCGCTGGCAAGCTAACGGATGAGGATTACCGAACCCTTGCGGCGCTTCACGCATTTCAGTGAGAATGCACACGGCTCTTTGGCGAGCAGTCCGCTCATGGGCCACTTTCCCCCCTCATACCGCCGGAAGGAAACGCTAACCAGAGGACGTCAGGCAACTCTAATAGACCTGAATTGCTCTTGGTATACACTACTGAAGTAGACTGCTCTCCGACGTCATAAGATGCTATTTTTATTGTCTAATTTTGCAAATCAACCAAAGTTTATCAGGTTTTTCACTTAATATACCACTGGTTATAGATCATTTTTAGCGGCAAGCTCTAAAATAATATCATGTATTTTAGCATATTATTTTTGGTTGCGGGGGCGCGCAATGACCGAGAATTAACGCCGTTGCGCACATTTTGTTGAAAAGCTTGAGCGTAATAATCATCCTGTAGTTCGCGCTGCCAACGGTCTGAAATCATCTGAGGATGGACACCGGCGATGGCGGAGATCCTGGTCGGCACATCAGGCTGGCAATACCGTCACTGGGTCGGCTCGGTCTACCCAGCGGGAACGCCGCCTGGCGAAATGCTCGGACGCTACGCACAGGAGTTCGCGACCGTTGAGGTGAACTCCACGTTCTACGGCCTGCCCAAGCACGAGACTGTCGCGGCTTGGCGGCAGGCGGTTCCTGCGGGATTTGTCTTCGCCGTCAAGGCCAGTGGCTACCTGACCCACCGCAAGAAGCTGCAAGGAGTGCAGCAGGCCACGATGCGGTTTCTCGATGCGCTGCGCCCCCTCGGGCCGGCGCTCGGTCCGATCCTGTTTCAGTTGCCGCCACGCTGGCGGGCAAATGCCGCGCGGCTGGACAGCTTTCTGGAAGGTCTTCCCGGCGGGTGCCGCGTTGCCTTCGAGTTCCGCGACCGTACCTGGTTCGTCCCGGAGATCGCCGATGTCCTCTCCCGTCACGGTGCGGCCTGCTGCTGGCACGATTTCGGTGGGCAGGCGTGGCCCATGCTGCGCACCACGGCTTTCGTCTATATCCGTCTGCACGGTCCGCAGGGGGCTTATTTGGGCCGCTACGATGAGGCGGCGATGGATCGCTGGGCCGAGCGCATCCGTGACGTGCAAAAGAAAGGTGCCGGGGTCTGGTGCTATTTTAACAACGATGCCGACGGCGCGGCGGTATACGATGCGCGAGCTTTGCGAGCCCAGCTTGGGACAGGACCATGGCAGTCCCGGGCAAATCGCCTGTGAAGGGGTGGACGCTCTCTTTTTAAGTGGTTTTTGACCACCACACTTTGACACATCGATGCCGTCTGGGGGGCATCCCCCCTTCACGCTCTTCAATTCTAACCAGCGGCGGCCTTCCGGAAATCAGTATTGTATTAGCAACGGGTTCTGCAACACGCGCGGCCCGCCATCTCGCCGGTGGCAAGTTCTATGATCTCGGCGGTAATTTCCTGCTGGCGTACGACCTGCTGCGTCAGCTCCAGCCCGCAGAGCCTGGCTTCGATCTGCCGGTGGGCAGCGGCCATCGTCTCCATCCTGGCCTCGTTCTCGGCGGCGAAGGCGTGCAGGGCGGCGCGGCATAGTTCGGCGTGGATGTAGTCGGCGGTCAGGTCCCGCAGCAACACCTCTGGGGCGAGGTTCAAGAGCGGCATGTTGGCATCGGCTGGGCGGGGAAAAGCGGCGGCGTCTAGCGGGAACAGAGCGGCACGCAGGACGTGCAGCCCCTGGCCCCCGTGCCATTGACCGTAAATGGCGTCCAGCCGCGCGACGCGGCCTTCGGCGATGGAGCCGTACAGCGCCTCCGCGATCCGCCTGGCCAGGCTAGGGATGCCGGCAGTCGCGGCGGGCATGGCGCTGGTCCACCGCGCCGTTATGCCGCCCTCCGTGGCGATGGTGGCGCCCCGGGTGCCGACCAGGAACAGCTCAGCGCCAGGCGGCACCGCGCTGAGCACATGCTTGCTGAAGGCACCGGCAAAACCCTGCTCGGCACAGAACACCACGGCGGCGCTGCGCTCCCCCCGGCGCCCAGTGGCTGGCGGCGCTATGGGCGCGGCGGCGAGGACACGCCCGATGCCCCGGGCGATGATGGCGGCGTAGCTGTCCACCGCCGTGAGCTGGGCGCGGGCCTGCTGCGCGCGGGCCCCGGCAATCCCGCGCATAGCGTTCACCACCGCGGCGAGCTCGCGGATGCCGGCGATGCGGGCATTGATGCTGGCCAGCCGTTCCGTCATGGCGCAAAGCTTTTAGCGCAGGCGGCAATGGCGGCACGCAGAGCTTCCCGCTGCGCCGTATTCAGCGTGCCGGTCTGCCTGATCATGCGCAGGGCCGGGGCGGCATCACGCTCCAGCGCTTCGAACAGGGCGGCGCGGAACTTGGGGATTTCGGCCAAAGTCAGCCCATCCAGCAGCCCGGACTGCACGGCGTGTATCAACGCCACCTCATCAGCCAAGCCCAGCGGGCTATGTGGGGGCTGGGTGAGAATGCCGCGGATGCGTGCGCCGCGCGTGAGCTGAGCACGCACATGCGCATCCCGCATGCCGCCAAAGCGCGTGAAGATCTCCAGCTCCAGAAACTGCGCGTAATCGAGGCGCAACGTCTCCGCCGCCTCGCGCAGGGCGCGTGCCTGTGTCTTGCCGCCGACGCGGCTGACGCTCAACCCCACATCCACCGCCGGTTTCTGGCCCTCGTGGAAGAGCCTCGCATCGAGCACGATCTGCCCATCGGTGATCGAGATGAGATTGGTCGGGATATAGGCGCTGAGATTGCCGGCATCCGTCTCCGCGATCGGCAAAGCGGTGAGCGAGCCGCCGCCTTGCGCGGCCGAGAGCTTGGCCGCGCGCTCCAGCAGGCGGGCATGGACATAGAAGATATCGCCAGGATACGCCTCCCGCCCCGGAGATTGCCTGGTGAGCAGCGCGATCTCGCGGTGCGTGGCGGCGTGCTTGGTGAGATCGTCGATAACGACGAGCGCGTGCTGGCCAATGTCGCGGAAATACTCCGCCATGGTGAACCCGGCGAACGGGGCGATCCATTGCATGCCGGGCGGTTCCGCCGCCCCGGCGGCGACGATGATGCAGCGCTCCGGCGCGCCCCTGGCCTGGATGGCCTCGACGGCGCGGCGGATATTGGAGGTCTTCTGGCCGACAGCGACATAGACACAGATGATGTCGCTGTCCCTCTGGCTGATGATCGTGTCCACGGCGACCGTCGTCTTGCCAGTAGCGCGGTCGCCGATGATCAGTTCGCGCTGGCCGCGCCCCAGGGCGAAGAATGTGTCGACGACAAGCAGCCCGGTCTGCACCGGCTGGGTGACCAGGTCGCGGTCGATGATCTCGGGGGCTGGGCGTTCGGCGGGCTCGAAGCGCTCGGGCGTGAACGGGGCCTTACCGTCCAGCGGGCGGCCGAGCGGGTCGACGATGCGCCCGAGCAGTTGCGGACCGACAGGAACGCGCACGACATCGCCAGTGCCGCGCACCGTATCGCCCGCCGCGATGCGCTCCGGCGCATCAAGCAGCACGCAGCCGGCGAGGTCGCGGTCCAGCGTCTGCACGAAGCCGAACATGCCCTTGTCGAAGCGCACCAGCTCGGAGAGGCGGAGATCCGGCAGGCCGGAGACGAGGGCGATGCCGTCCGCAACATCCTCGACGCGGCCGATTTGCTCGGTCTCCGGCGCGAGCAGCGTACCCGCGAGCCGGGCCCGCGCCTGTTGCAGCCAGGACTCAGGCGCCGCCACTGCCCAGCTCCCGCAGGATACGATCGAGATCGGCGCGCCAGCTATTGCGGACCAGGACATTCTGGCCGCGCAGCTCCAGCCCGGCAATGAGCGCCGGATCAGCCTGGAACACCAGACGCGGTGTACCGCCGAACGAAGCGGCGATGCGCTGAGCGCATTGCGCCTGCTCCTCCGGCGAGAGCGGCGTGGCGCTGATGACTTGCAGCGCTTCGCCATCCGCTAGGCGCCGGACCGGTTCCGGCAGAGCGGAAATATCCTCCACCAGCCAGCCGAGAAACGCCGCCCGCACCGCCGCGCCATTCAGCCGCCCCGCCAGCTTGCCAGCGATGTCCACGGCCAATTCGCTCGCGTGCTGGCGCCATGTGGCTTCGGCCTCCCGCCGTTCCGCCACAAGCCGGTTCCGCGCGGCTTCCTCCAGCGTCCGCGCGGCCTCGTTCGCCGCCGCTAGCCCTGCGGCGCGGTGTTGCTCGGCATCAGCCTGCGCTGCAGCGAGGATGGCCTGCCGTTCCTGCGCGAACCCGGCCCGTGTCTTCTCGATGTCCGCCATCGCCGCCGCCGCCGCGTCGCGCTTCTGCGCCGCTTCGTCCAGCATGGTCTGCGCCACCGCTCGGCGCTGCGCGATCATCACCGCCACCGGCCGCCAGAAGAATTTCTGCAGCAGCCAGATGAGGATAAGGACATTAACCGTCTGGAGGAGAAGCGTCGACCAGTCGAGCGTCATGCCGTTATTTCAGCAGCGGGTTGGCGAAAAGCAGCAGCAGCGCGATGACCAAGCAGTAGATCGCCATCGTCTCGATCATCGCCAGGCCGACGAAGAGCGTGCGCGAGATGGTGTTCGCGGCTTCCGGCTGGCGGGCGATGGCGTCCATGGCGGCAGCGACGGCGCGGCCCTCGCCGAGCGCCGGGCCGATGGCGCCGAACGAGACCGCAAGCGCGGCCGAGACGATGCTGGCAAGGGCCAACCAGTTCATTTGACAATCCTTTCCTCTGGGGTCGCGGGTTTCGCCTCGCCGGTGGCCTGGCCGATGAACACCATGGCCAGCACGGCGAAAATGTAAGCCTGCACGGCGCCGGTCAGCAGATCCAGCGCCATCAGCGGGATCGGCACCAGCAGCCCGGCAAGCGAGAGCACGATGCCGACGACGAACACACCGCTCATGACATTGCCGAACAGGCGCACCAGCAGCGAGAAGGTGCGGGTCAAGCTCTCGACGAAATTGAGCGGGATCATCACTGGGTTGGGGGCAGCGAAACTGGCGAGATAGTTGCGCAAGCCGCCGGCGCGGATGCCAAACCAGATGACTGCCAGAAAGACGAGCAAAGCGAGGGCGGCATCGGTTTCCAGATGCGCGGTCGGCGGTTCCACGCCAGGGATGAGCGTGGACCAGTTGGCGGCGAAGATGAACACGAACAAGGTGCCGATGAAGGCGCGGTACGGCGCGGGCTCCACCCGCATGATGTCGGTGATCTGGCTGTCCACGGCGGTAACGATGAGCTCCAGCGCGGCCTGGGTGGCGCTGGGGCGCAGCGAGAGGCGGCGCGTGAGCAAAAAGCTGCCGAGCGAGAGCACGAGCATGATCGCCCAGGTGACGAAGACGGCTTCGGTGATGGGCACCGGCCCGATTTGCAGCAGCACGGGGTTGGCGAGAGGCGATGTCATGCCGCCGCCTGCTTGAAGCGGCGCAGCACCATGGCCCGCGCGGCAAGAACCCCGAGCGCCGTGGCCAGCAAAGGCAAGGCCCCTTCCCTGCTGGTGAGGAACAGCACGGCGCCCAGCCCCAGGAACCGCGCCGCCCCAACGGCGAAGGCCGCCGCCGCGCCGCGTGCTTGCACGAGCTGGCGGACATTCCACCACAGGCTGCGGAAATAGAGCAGGCCCAGGGCCCCGCCGAGGACAAAATGAGCCACGAGGAGAATTGGTTGGGTCATGCGCTGTTCATCCATTTCCAGGCCGCCCAGCATCCCAGTCCCAGGCCCAAAAACAGAAATGGCGCGGTCCAGAACACGCCGGAGTGAAATGCCGCATCCAGCCAGCGCCCGATGAAAACGCCGGCGAGCATGGGCAACACGATAATCCAGCCCAGCACGCCGATTTGCGCCAGGCGGCGAGCGACCGAGGGATCGCCCTCCCGCAGCCAAGTTTTGTGCCGTTCCTGCCGCCGCTCGGCCTCGTGCAGGAGCTTGTCCTTCTCGTTGGGTTCGCTCATGGACAGGTCCCGCCGTCGTGCGGCGGCGGCCGTAAATGCCGCATGATCTGCCGGATCGCGCTCAAATGCAGCTGGACCTGCGCGATGTGCTCCACGCGCTCGGCCTCGGCATCGGCATGAAAGCGCACCAGGATGTCCTGGTGCAAAGTGGCGAGATCCTCTCCCAGCACCCCCTCGCGCGTGGCGATGCCGATCTCCTGACCGGCCATGACCATGAGAATGCCGTCGCGTACGGCGCAATGGCGCGTGCCGCCATCCGCCTGCTTCCAGCTCACCACCGAAATGGCGAGGCTGGTGAGAAATTCTGCATGGCCGGGGAGAATACCGAACCCGCCGGACCTATCCTCCGCACGCAGGGCGAGCACGCCCTCCTCATCCACCAGCACGGCGAGCGGCGTGGTGATGCGCAGCCTCATGCGGGACGCTCTACGGCGCGGGCGGCCTCTTCCTTCCGCCGCGCCTCCTCCAGCGTGCCGACCATGTAGAGCGAGCTTTCCATCCAGCCATCGGCCTCGCCGTCTAGGATCGCGCGGCAGCCCTCCAGCGTGTCGGCCAGCTTGACGCTGCACCCCGCCGTGCCGGTGAACGCCTCCGTGACCACGAAAGGCTGGCTGAGGAAGCGTTGCAGCCGGCGCGCGCGCGCCACGATCTGCCGGTCCCTCGCGCCCAGCTCCTCAACGCCGAGCAGGGCGATGATGTCCTGCAGCTCCTTGAACCGCGCCAGCATCTGCCGGACCTGTTCGGCGATGCTGTAATGCGTCTCACCGACCACCAGCGGGTCGAGCAGCACCGAGGAGGAGCTGAGTGGATCAATGGCCGGATAGAAGGCCTGCGCCGCCAACTCGCGCGAGAGCATCACCACGCTGTCCATATGGCAGGAAATGGCGGTCACCGCCGGGTCGGTGAAATCATCGGCCGGAACGTACACGGCCTGGATGGCGGTGACGGACGCCCCCGCCACCGAAGCGATGCGCTCCTGCAGCGCGGCAACCTCGCTCGCCAGGGTCGGCTGATAGCCCACGCGCGAGGGCAGGCGCCCAAGCAGGCTGGAGACTTCCGCGCCCGCCTGCACGAAGCGGAAGATGTTATCCATGAGCAGCAGCACGTTCTGGTGCTTCTCGTCGCGGAAATGCTCGGCGATGGTGAGGGCCGTGAGCGGCACGCGCCAGCGGGCGCCGGGCGGCTCGTTCATCTGGCCGTAGACGAGCACAGTGCGCGCCAGAACGCCGGAGCCCTGCATGTCGTTCAGCAGTTCATGGCCCTCGCGCGAGCGCTCGCCGACCCCGGCGAACACGGAGATGCCCTGGTACTTCTCCACCATGGCGTGAATCAGCTCCATCACCAGCACGGTCTTGCCGACGCCGGCACCGCCGAACATGGCCGCCTTGCCGCCCTGGGCCAGGGGCGCCAGAAGGTCGATGACCTTGATGCCGGTTTCGAAAATCCGGTCCTCCCCGCTTTCCTCGTTCAGGGCGGGCGGCGGCTCGTGGATGCCGCGGCGCGGGGTTTGCGGCGGTAGCGTTGGGCCACCGTCGCGTAGCGTGCCAGTTACATCCAGCAGCCTGCCCAGCACAGCCTCCCCCACCGGCACGGCGATGGGCGCCCCTGTGGCGCGCACGGCTGTGCCGCGCGCCAGCCCCGCCGTTGTCTGCAGGGCGATGGCACGGACGGTATCCCCCGTCGCATGGCTATGTACTTCCAGAATCAGCGGCTCCGGTCTGTCCCATTCCACGAGCAGGGCAGTGTTGACTGGCGGCAGCGCACCCGCCGGGAACACGGCATCGACCACCGCGCCACGCACCGAAACGACCATCCCTGAAGCCTGTTCCATGGTTTTGCCCTAGCGTAGCGTAGGGTTTCTGGCGTTGATGCGAATCAAGTCTTGTCTTGACAAGACGTTGCCTCGGTTGCCGCAAGGGGAACGCTGGCTGCGCTGGCTTGGCGAGGCTGAGGGGGCAAACCAGCCGGCCGTGCGCCTGTATCCCAACGCCGCTGCGTTTTGCGCTGCCAAGGTCGCCTACCTGAACGCCGCCTTGGACCAGCCAGACATTCGGCTTGAGGCAATGGAGGTATTGCGCTCTCTGATCGAGCGGATGGTGCTGACGCCTAACGAGGCCACGCCGAACGGCTCGGCGATTGAGCTGTTCGGTGATCTGGCGACGATCCTGAATTTGGCCTCGTCAACGGGCCCGGCGCTAGCCCAATCCGCTGGGGGCCGGACAAGCAAAAACCCCCAGGCTGCAGGGGTTTTTGGGTCTACGTTTTCAGTGGTTGCGGGGGCGCGCAACCGACGACGGCATATAACTACCGTCCCCCTGAATTGACGACCTTGACCCTCTGACAGTCGTTCGTAGCCGCAAACCGATGGGTCAAGGCCAGGCCGGAAGGCGGCTGCCAGCTTTCGCGCAAGCGGCAAGCAAGAGCGGTCGTCTACGGCAGTGCTCCGACATGTCAGCAGTCGACCCAAATCAGGCGCTAGGAGCCGAATCTGATCATGTTGGAAACGGAGATTCAGGGGGACGGCGGCCCGTCACCTCCGCGCCCAGAGCAGACGTTTCCGCTCCCGATCCCGCTGCCCGAAAGCGAACGCTGTCGCGCTCCGGACAGAGCCGCCGCAAAATGCGGACCTGCAGAGCTCTGGCACCTCTCATCCCCGCTGTAGCGGATGGCCCCGTCAGTCGAATATCTTCTTGAGTCGGCATGGCTCGCAGCTCCGCTTCCAAGCGGCGGCCGAACATCCTATTATTAGTGACCACGAAACTGGAGGTTACCGAGGTGGACCAGAAGACTATACTTGGTATGACTTTACTGGCCCTGCAGGAAACGGTTCGGGGGGTGGCAAGTAAACGAGACAAGCCGAGTTCCGCTCTACAGGACCAAATTAACTCCGTCCTTAGTGCGGTTAATAAACTAGTTCCTGGTTCACACTTCGCCAGGTTCGGTGTGTATCCCGACCCTATCGAGGTGTTGCCTCAGATAAAATTAGCGCTTGATCTGATTGGCTATGACTCGGCAACCGCGAAGCAAGTCTCGGCCTCATCATTGCCGACGGAACAGTCCGTTCTGAAAGTCAAGCATACACGCACGAGGCCACAAATCTTTATTGGTTGTTCGGTTGAAGGGCTGACGGATGCGAAACTTATCCAGCTGGAGCTCTCTCATTCAGCCGACACCGTGATTTGGTCGCAGGGAGTGTTTGGCCTGTCAATGGGTACGCTCGAGACTCTTGTTGAGAAGGCGCATGACTTTACTCACGCAATCCTTGTTCTCACGCCGGATGACATGATTAATAAACGCGAAAACGAAGCGCCTGCGGCAAGGGATAATGTATTGTTTGAACTCGGGCTCTTCATGGGTGCACTCGGGCGGCAAAAAACATTCGTCGTGGTCGAAAGGTCTGTGACGCTCCCGACTGATCTGGCTGGTATAGCAACCGTAAGCTTTCAGCGGGGTGTAGGCGTCAACATGGTTTCGAATATCGGACCTGTCGTGACAAAATTGCAGATTGAAATGGGATTGCTCTAGGTTGCGTGGTGGCTTTTCTTTTGAGTCAAGAAGAACATACTAGCCTGAGGTGCGCATCTGCTCAACGTCCACTTCGTCATTGACGACGCAGAAGCGGACCATCCGCTCCCAGCCAATCTCGACGTGTGCTGAAGTTCCTGTATGCGCTGTCTCCGCCCGGAAGCGGACAGGCAGAAAACCACCCAAAGCCG
>DATIWS010000280.1:0-4196 GCA_035519275.1 Acidocella sp.
GGCCCAGGCGGCGGCCTCCAGCGCGTTGCCGTGGGTGGTGCCGGCCATGTGGCCGAGGGTGATGGCACTGGCGTAGCGGGTGATCGCGGCCGCGTCGTCGGCGGTGAAATCGCCGAGATAGGTGCCGCGCCCGGCGCCGGAGATGAGCAGCAGCGGCGCCTGGCGCTCGGCCAGCAGCGCGAGTGCTGCGCTGATCCGGTTGTCCCCGCCGGTGAGCGCCACGATGCCGTCGGCGGGCGGGAGCGGGTTGGGCGGCTCGGCGGTGAACACCGCAATGAGGAACATGATGAAGCCGGCGAGCCACAGCCCGGCCAGCCCCAGCACCGCCTGGACGAGCAGGCGCAGAGACGAGAAGCGCGTGCGGCGGCGGCGGCGCGGCATCAGGACAGGCTTCGCAGCCAGCCGCGCACGGTGAGCTGGGCGGTGCTCCAGCCGATGGCGGCGGCGATGACCGGCAGGCCCGGCATGGCGAACATGAGCGCGGGCGGCAGGTTGTAGACATCGCCGATCTGCGCCGGGCCGGTGAAGGGTGCTGCCAGCGCCGCCAGCCACGCGAGCACGGGCAGCGCCAGCACCGCCCCGGCGGCGGCCCCGGCGAAGGTGAGCAGCGTGATCCGCGCGGCGAAGCGCCCGGCGATATCGTCATCCAGCGCGCCCAGCCCATGCACCAGGGTGATGGTCTCGCGCCGTTGCACGAGCCCCGAGCGCGTGGCCACGGCGACCACGGCGGCGGCCACCAGTGCTACGATGACGAGAATGGCGGCGGCGCAGGTCTGCAGGCTGGTGGTGAGCGCCGCCACCCGCGAGGCCCAGAGCGCGCCGGTCTGCACCAGCGTGCCGGGGCTGAGTGTGGCAAGCGTGGGGCCAAGCGCATCCGGCGGGCTGGCGCCGGTCCAGCGGGCCGAAATCACCGCGGGCAGGGGCAGGCCGATCTGCGCCGGATCGGCGCCAAGCCAGGGGGAGATCAGCGCGCTCACACTCTGCGTGCTCATCACCTGCGCATCGGCCACCTCGGGCGTGGCCTTCAGCGCGTTGAGCACGGCATCCAGGCGCGGGCCCTGGTTGGCGGCGTCCGGCGCCTGCGGCTGCGGCACCTGGATGGTCAGTTCCGAGGCGGCGTCACCCTGCCAGTGCGCGGCGAGTGTGGCGCTGGCCAGCGCCCCGGCCATGGCCAAGGCGGCGAGGAAGCTCATCGCCGCCACCAGCACCGGCAGCAGCCTGTCGCCCAGCGCCTCGCGCAGGCCGAGATAATCCGCGCGGCGGCGAGGGTCAGTCCGCATGGGTCAGCTTGCCGTGTTCGATGGTGATCCGTGGCGCCGGGTAGCGCTGCACCAGCCCCATGTTGTGCGTGGCCACCACCACCGTGGTGCCGAGCTTGTTCAACGCGGTGATGAGATGCATCAGCCGTTGCGCCTGCTCGTCATCCAGGTTGCCGGTCGGCTCGTCCGCCACCAGCAGCTTGGGCCGGGAGACCACGGCGCGGGCGATGGCGATGCGCTGCTGCTCGCCGCCGGAGAGTTCGTCGGGCCGCACGTGCTGCCGGTTCTCCAGCGCCACCCAGCGCATGATCTCGGTAACATCGGCGCGGATCTGCGTCTCGTTGCGCCGGGCGAGGCGCATCGGCAGGGCCACGTTGTCGTAGGCGGAGAGCTGCGGCAGCAGGCGGAAATCCTGGTACACCACGCCGATGCGCCGGCGCAGCAGGGCGGCATCCCGCCGCGAGATCTTCGCCGCCTCGGTGCCGAGGATCTCGATTCGCCCCTTTGCCGGGTGCTCGGCCAGATAGATGAGCTTGAGCAGGCTGGTCTTGCCCGCGCCGGAAGGGCCGGTGAGCCAGCGGAACCCGCCCTCGGGGATATCGAAGCTGATGCCGCGCAGAGCCTCGGCCGCGGCATCGCCCTGGCGCGCCGGATGCCGGTATTTCAGCCATACATCCTCGAACTTGACCATCTGCCCGCCATGCCCGTGTGAAAGCCAGACCGGTTCAACCTGAAACGATCGCACTCCGATGCCCCGTTTGTGCCGCGTCCGGGCGCGTCCGGGCAAGAGATTGGCGTGACGTTCATGTAATATTTTCAAGGTTCAGCGCGACGTTGTTGCGCGATTCGGCCAAAACTGTCATGTTTATGTCTGACATGCAGATTATCTGCCCTAACTGTTCGACCTCCTATGAGGTGCCCGATGCCGTGTTCGGCGGGCGCCCGCGCAAATTGCGCTGCGTCCAATGCGGACATCAATGGAGGGCCGGCCCCGCGGAGCCCGCCGTTGAATGGACGGCGCCGACGCCTTCTGCCCCGGCTGAAACGCCCGCCGCACCGACACCGGCGCCCTGGCCAGCCGACCGGAGCGAACCCGGCCAGCAAGCTGAGCCGGCAAACCAGTTCCTGCTCAGCCCGGAGCAGCGCTTCGGCCAAGCCGTTGAACACCACGCCCCGACCGAGTTCGAGCGCGCGGCGCATGCCGAGCCCCAGACCGAACAGGCGGAAGGTGAACAGGTTGAGGACAAGGTGCTGGGCATCGACCCCGGCACCACCCCCGCCGAGCGTGACGGTTTCTATGACCTCGTCATCGCCGCGCGGAACAAGGCGGTCGAGTACGAGCCCGACCCGCCGCCGCCGCCCAGGTTTCCAGTGACCAGTCCGCTGTTCCTGGGCATGCTGGTGGTGCTGTTTCTGCTTGGGCTGGCGCTGCTCGAGCATAACGTCATCGTCGGGCTGATCCCCGCCAGCGCCGGGCTGTTCGAGCTGATTGGCATGTAGCGCCGAGGTACGGCGGTTTCAGGGGCTGTTAGGAAACTTGCTCTGCTGAGTCGATTACGTGTGTTTTGCGAGCACCGGAGCGGAGCGTACTCATAGTACGTGAGCACCGGAGCGCAGAAAAACGCGCGTAAGCGGCCAGCAGAGTAGAGTTTCTCTTACCGCGCCTTGTTTACCTGCCGGCCACGCGCGATCGCCATCGCGCCATCCGGCACGTCGCCGGTGATCACCGAACCCGCTCCCACCAGCGCGCCATTACCCACGCGCACCGGGGCCACCAGCGCGGTGTTGGAGCCGATGAAGGCTTTCTCGCCGATCACCGTGCGGTGCTTGTTCTTGCCGTCGTAATTGCAGGTGATGGTGCCGGCGCCGATATTGCTGCCCGCGCCGATCTCGGCATCGCCGATATAGGTGAGGTGGTTGGCCTTCGCGCCCTTGCCCAGAGTCGCCGCCTTGAGCTCGACGAAATTGCCGACATGCGCGCCCTCGCCAACATCCGCCCCCGGGCGCAGCCGCGCATAGGGACCGATGATCGCGCCAGAGCGCACCACGCAGCCTTCCAGATGCGAGAACGCCTTGATTTCCGCTCCCGGCTCCACCGTAACACCCGGCCCAAAGACAACATTGGGGCCGATGAAAACGTCCTCGCCGAGCTTGGTGTCGGCGGCCAGGAACACCGTCTCAGGCGCCTGCATGCCCACCCCGGCGGCCATGGCGGCTTCGCGGGCGCGGGACTGGAACACAGCCTCGGCCTGTGCCAGCTCGGCGCGGGAGTTCACGCCCATGCATTCCTCATAGGGCGCATCCCAAGCTGCCACGTTCACCCCCTGGCCACGGGCGATGGCGACGATGTCGGTGAGGTAGTACTCGCCCTTGGCGTTCTCGTTGCGCACCTCGGCCAGCCAGTCGCGCATGTCCGTCCCGCGCGCGATCATCCCGCCCGCGTTGCAGAGGCGGATGGCGCGCTCCGTCTCATTCGCGTCGGCGTATTCGACAATGCGGGCGACATATCCATCCTCAAGCACGAGCCGGCCATACTTGCCCGGGTCCGGCGGGGTCATGCCCAGCAGCACCAGCCCGGCATCGCTCTGGTTCAGCCGGGCGAGCAAAGCGTGCATCGTCTCCACCGATACCAGCGGGTTGTCGGCATAGAACACTGCCACCGGGCCCTCGCCGAAGGCCTGCTCGGCCTGGCGGGTGGCGTGCGCCGTGCCCAGGCGCTCGTGCTGCACCACCACCTCGTGCGGGGCGGCGATTTTTTCCAGCGCCGACATGTCCGGGCCGATGACGACAATAATGCGCTCGAACACCTGCTCCGCGGCGCGCAGAAGGTGCGCCAGCATCTCGCGCCCGGCGATTTTATGCGCCGCCTTGGGCAGCGCCGATTTCATGCGGGTGCCGAGCCCCGCCGCGATGATGACCGCTGTGCTCTGCATCGCC
>DATIWS010000281.1:0-2391 GCA_035519275.1 Acidocella sp.
AGGCCGTCGATGATGCGCTCACCCGCTGCGAAACCGGCGCCAGCGGCAAGGCCGGAGACCAGCGAGCTGCCCAGCCCGCCACCGCCGAATCCGCCACCCGGCCCATAATTGGGCGCGCCATAGCCCATGGGAGCGCCGGGCATGCCGCCAGGGGCGCCATAGCCGGGATAGACGGCGCGGCGGCGGCCGAACATGCGCAGCAGCAGGAACAGCAGGACGAACCCGCCAATGACCATGATGGCCGGGCTGACGCCGCTGCTGTGGTGCTGCTGCCGGACGGGCACGGCGTTGATATGCGCCTGCAGGGCCGCGGCCTCCTGCTGGTTGGCGAAGGGCAGGCCGGGGGCGATCTGCTGGGCCTTGCTCAACGCCTGGGCGGCGGCGGCCTCGTTGCCCTGGGCATCCCGCGCCTCGGCCAGCAGGTACCAGGCAACGCCGCTCTGCGGGTGCTGCGCCAGCACGTTGTTCAGCGCCTGCACCGCCTGGGTCTCCTGGCCGTTGGCGATCATGTTTTGAATATCGTGCGGCGTTTGTGCCTGCGCGGCGGGGCCAAGCAGCAGGGCGCCAAGCAGCGCGAAGGGGGCGAGAAAGACTTTGTTCATCGGAACTCCTGTATCCACGCCCTATTTGGGAGCGGGCGGACAAATATCCACGCCTCGCACTCTAGCACGGGGCAGGGCCGCCGTGCAGCCGGGCACAAGGTAACAGCCTGTTACAATGTTGAGGTAGTATATCTTACTGCGTGTTATTTTTTAAAGTGGCGGCCGGGGGCTGCCGGTCCATGCCTGCGCCCGGATAAGCTTTTTATTGCACTGCGTCAGGGAATTCGCATAGACTCGGAGTCGTGGGGAGAAACACTGGCGGCGGCGCGAATAACCCCAGCATCGTCTCACCCGGCACATCTGGCTGCAAGGAGACTTGTGCATGACGAGCCTCGCCCTCCACGAAGACGATACTGCAACCGTCTCGAATCCGCTCGATCTGGTTGAGCAGGTCATCGCCGGGAATGATTGGATGTTCGATCGCCGTTCCGACTCGGAGCTGGCTGCCGAAGCCAATGGCAAATGGTGCGATTACGGCCTGTTCTTCTGCTGGTCCGACGAAATCTCGGTCATGCATTTTTCTTGCGCATTCGACATGAAGGCGCCGGCCAAGCAGCGCGGCGCGATTTACGAGCTCCTGGCCAAGGCGAATGAGCGGCTCTGGATCGGGCATTTCGGCATGGATGAGGAGACCGGCATGCCGGTGTACCGCCATTCGGTGCTGCTGCGCGGTGTCTCCGGCTCGGCGGAATCGGTCGAGGATCTGGTGGATATCGCCGTCACTGAATGCGAGCGCTTCTTCCCGGCCTTCCAGTTTGTGCTCTGGGGCGGCAAGACCGCGGATGAGGCGCTGGACGCGGCCATGCTGGAGTGCGCCGGCGAAGCGTGACATAACGCCGGGCATGACTGCATTACCTTCTCTCCTGCTCGTCGGCGGTGGCCGCATGGGTGGCGCCATGCTCGCCGGCTGGCGTGAACGCGGCCTTTCGCAGGCGATCGTCGTGGACCCCTCGCCTGAGGCCGCCAAGCTGGCTGGCCCGAATGTGAGCGTGGTGGCGGATGCCGCCGCGCTCCCCGCCGGGTTCTCGCCGGAGGCCGTGGTGCTGGCGGTGAAGCCGCAATCGGCGGCCGAGGCGTTGCCCGCTTACGCGCGGTTCGCGGGGGGCGCGGTATTCATCTCGATCATGGCAGGTAAGACCGTACAGGCTGTGACTCGGCTGCTCGGTGGTCCGGCGGCGATTGTGCGCGCCATGCCCAACACCCCGGCTGCCGTGCGCAAGGGCATCACCGTTGCTTATGCCGCCGATGCTGTCACCGCGGCGCAGAAGGCCCTGGCGGACACGCTGCTCGGCGCTACGGGCGACATCGCCTGGGTGGAGGATGAGGCGCTGCTGGACCCCGTGACCGCCATCTCAGGCGGTGGTCCCGCCTATGTTTTTCTGCTGACTGAGCTGCTTGAGCAGGCCGGGCTGGACCAGGGCCTGCCCCCGGCGCTGGCCCGGCAGATGGCCCGGCAGACGGTGATCGGCTCCGCAGCACTGCTTGCCGCCTCGGACGAGGATGCGGCTCAACTCCGAATTGCGGTAACCTCGCCCAAGGGTACCACCGAGCGAGCCTTGGCAGTGTTGCGCGCGGATGACGCATGGCCAAAAACTTTCCGCGAGGCCATTCAAGCCGCCACAGAACGGTCGCGGGAGCTCTCAGCTTAATTTACAAGGCGGGACCTGATTGCTACACCGCGCCCGACCAGACTTTCACCGGGAAGAGCCAGCATGAAAATTGTCGCCTGCAACAGCAACCGCCCACTGGCCGAAGCTGTCGCCGCGGGTTTGAACCTGCCGCTGGCGAA
>DATIWS010000282.1:0-7252 GCA_035519275.1 Acidocella sp.
TCTGGAGTGGGTCGTCGGCATCCCCTGGAAGAAGCGCAGCAAGGTGAAGAACGACGTGGTCGAGGCCGAGAAGATTCTCGACACCGATCACTTTGGTTTGGAAAAGATCAAGGAACGCATTGTCGAATATCTGGCGGTGCAGGCGCGCAGCCCGAAGGTGAAAGGGCCGATTCTCTGCCTCGTCGGCCCGCCGGGCGTGGGCAAGACCTCGCTGGGCAAGTCGATTGCCAAGGCCACCGGACGCCAATTCGTGCGCATGTCGCTTGGCGGCGTGCGGGACGAAGCGGAGATCCGCGGACACCGGCGCACCTATATCGGCTCCATGCCGGGCAAGATCATCCAGGGCATGAAGAAGGCGAAGACCTCGAATCCGCTGTTCCTGCTTGACGAAATCGACAAGCTCGGCGCCGACTGGCGCGGCGATCCGGCATCGGCGCTGCTGGAGGTTCTGGATCCGGAACAGAACGCCACCTTCGCCGATCATTACCTTGAGGTCGATTACGATCTTTCCGACGTGATGTTCGTGACGACGGCGAATTCTCTGCGCATGCCGCAGCCGCTGCTCGACCGCATGGAGATCATTCGCATCCCCGGTTACACCGAGGATGAAAAGGTCGAAATCGCGAAACGCCATCTTCTGCCCAAGCAGTCCGAGGCCCACGGGCTGAAGAAGGATGAGTGGTCCGTCTCCGACGATGCGCTGCACGAGCTGGTCCGCACCTACACGCGCGAGGCCGGTGTACGTAACCTGGAGCGCGAAATCGCGACTCTGGCGCGCAAGGCGGTGAAGGACATTGTCACCAACAAGACGAAGACGGTGACGATCACCGGGGCCAACCTGGAGAAATTCTCCGGCGTACCGAAATTCCGATTCGGCGAGACCGAGTTGGAAGACATGGTGGGCGTTGTCACCGGCCTGGCCTGGACCGAGGTGGGCGGCGATATCCTGACCATCGAGAGCGTGCTGCTGCCCGGTAAGGGCACGATCAAGCAGACCGGCAAGCTCGGCGACGTGATGCAGGAAAGCGTGCAGGCGGCATATTCCTATATTCGCTCACGCGCGGTGCAGTTCGGCATCAAGCCGCCTTACTTCGATAAGCACGACATCCATGTGCACGTGCCGGAAGGCGCGACTCCGAAGGACGGGCCCTCCGCCGGCATCGCCATGGCGACCGCCATCGTTTCCGCCATCACCGGCATCCCGGTGCGCAAGGATATCGCCATGACCGGCGAGATCACGCTGCGCGGGCGTGTGCTGCCGATCGGCGGGCTAAAGGAAAAGCTCTTGGCTGCATTGCGCGCAGGGCTGCACACCGTTGTTATCCCGAAGGACAACGAGAAGGATCTCGTTGAAATTCCGGACAACGTTACGAAGGGACTGAATATCGTTCCTGTCTCTCACGTCGATGAAGTCATCGGGTTGGCGCTGGTGCGCAAGCCCGAGCCGATCGAGTGGGAGGAGACGCCGGCGGAAATCAAGCCTGCAACTGAGGGAAAAGTCGCGCCGGGACTGCCGCATTAAAAATTGGCAGTGTTTGACGCGAGAGTCCGAACATGGCTATCAACGCGCGCCGAATCCTCTTTGGCGCGCCCGCCATTTTGCGGACATTATGTATTGATTTTGCACAACTGGGAGCTTTGCCCGTGAATAAGAATGACCTGATTGCCGCCGTGGCGGAAGAGACTGATCTGTCCAAGGCCAAGGCCGCCGACGTTGTCGACGCTGTCTTCGGGGCGATCGAAAAGTCCTTGAAGCAGAAGGAAGAAGTTCGTTTGGTTGGGTTTGGCACCTTCGCCACCACCGAGCGTGAGGCTTCCAAGGGCCGCAACCCCCGCACCGGCGAGGAAATCGATATCCCGGCTTCCACCTCTGTCCGCTTCAAGCCGGGCAAGACGCTGAAAGACGCCGTCAACTAAGTGGCAAAGGATGTGGGCGGGAATTTTCCGTCCACTTTTTGGGGCGGTTAGCTCAGCGGTAGAGCGTCTCGTTTACACCGAGAGGGCCGGCGGTTCGAATCCGTCACCGCCCATTCCCAGCCAAGCTAATTTTGTAGTGCAGCCTTTCTCTAAATAGACTCTTCATTGCCTGTAGTGCGCTTGACGTTGAGCGATTAGCCCATTACACGGCCCACATACTGATTAGCGGGTGTAGCTCAGTTGGTTAGAGCGCCGGCCTGTCACGCCGGAGGTCGCGGGTTCGAGCCCCGTCACTCGCGCCAGTTGTCATTCCCCCGTCTCCGCAAGGGGCGTCAATTCCATCGTAGCTTAGTCTTGACCACGACGTGTTGCGATGCGACACGGCGAATGGCCAATTGTGAGTTGGGCGCCATTCCTTTCCGGCGCGAGCAAGGAGATGAGCAGGTGCAGATAGCCCTTTCGCAATATTTCCCGATCCTTGTTTTTGTAGCCATCGGTGCTCTGCTCGGTGTGGCTTTTGTCTTTGGATCGCTGTTCGCCGCGCGGCAGAAGCCCTACGCTGAAAAATTATCCGCCTATGAATGTGGTTTCGACGCCTTTGGCGATGCCCGCCGGCGTTTTGACGTCCGCTTCTATCTGGTGGCGATTCTCTTCATTATCTTCGACGTTGAAGTTGCCTTTCTGTTTCCCTGGGCTGTCAGTCTGGCGCGGATCGGGGCTGTCGGATTTTTCTCGATGCTCGGTTTTCTCGGAGTCTTAACTGTCGGCTTCGTTTACGAGTGGAATAAAGGCGCGTTGGATTGGGAGTAGCCGCATGAGCATGGTGAAGGACGCCACGCAGATTGCCTGGAACCGCGATAATCTGCCTCCTGGCCCTGAGCAGGATGCGGTGATCAAGGGGATCACCGGCGAGATCGCGGGCAAGGGGTTCATCGTCGCCAACCTGGACAAGGTGGTGAACTGGGCGCGTACCGGCAGCCTGTGGCCGATGACCTTTGGTCTGGCCTGCTGTGCGGTGGAGATGATCCACGCCTACATGCCGCGTTACGATCTCGACCGATTCGGTATCATCCCGCGTGCCTCGCCCCGCCAGAGCGACGTGATGATCGTCGCCGGCACGCTGACCAACAAGATGGCCCCGGCTTTGCGCAAGGTCTATGACCAGATGCCGGAGCCGCGCTGGGTCATCTCCATGGGCAGCTGCGCCAATGGCGGCGGCTATTACCATTACTCATATTCCGTGGTCCGCGGCTGCGACCGGATCGTGCCGGTGGACGTGTACGTGCCCGGTTGCCCGCCCACCGCCGAGGCGCTGGTTTACGGCATCATGCAGTTGCAAAAGAAAATCCGCCGGACAGGGACGATTCTCCGTGGCTGACGAAACCAACCAGGCTGTGCCTGAGGCCGTCCCCCCGGCCGATACCGAACTCGATGTTATTGCTGCCCTTCCCGGTGCGCTGAGCGCGCGCCGCGATTGTGGTGAGCTGGTTGCCGTCGCCGCCCGCGACTCGGCGGTTGCCCTGTTCACAACGCTGCGTGACGCGCACGGCTTTGCCCAGGTCATGGACGTTTGCGGCGTCGATTACCCCGAGCGCCCGGCGCGCTTCGATGTCGTTTACAACCTGCTCTCCGTGACGCGGAATGCCCGGCTGCGCGTAATCGTGCAGACCGACGAGGCGACTCCGGTCGATTCGGTCTCCGGGATCTGGCCGGCTGCCGGCTGGTGGGAGCGCGAGACCTGGGATCTGTTCGGCATCCGCTTCAACGGTCTCGCCGATCACCGCCGCATCCTCACCGATTACGGTTTCGAGGGGCATCCCCTACGTAAGGATTTTCCGCTGACCGGGTATGTCGAAGTGCACTACGACACCGAGCGGAAATCTGTCGTATATGACAAGGTGAAGTTGACGCAGGAATTCCGTAATTTCGATTTCCTCTCGCCGTGGGAGGGTATGACGACGCTGCCTGGCGACGAGAAGGCGCGTGGAGATCGCTGATGAGTGAAGCTGCCACCCCGGCCAAGAGGACCGTCGAGTTCGACAGCCACACCATCAACTTTGGCCCGCAGCACCCCTCCGCGCATGGTGTGCTCCGCCTCATTCTGGAAATGGATGGCGAGGTCATCGAGCGCGCCGATCCGCATATCGGCCTGCTGCACCGCGGCACGGAAAAGCTGATCGAGTATAAGAGCTACCTGCAGGCGCTGCCATATTTCGACCGCCTGGACTACGTCTCCCCGATGGCCTGCGAACACGCCTTCGCCCTGGCCACGGAAAAGCTGCTCGGCATCCAGGCGCCGGAGCGCGCGCAATGGATCCGCGTGATGTTCGCCGAGTTGACGCGCGTGCTGAACCACCTGCTCGCCGTCGCGCATTTCGCGCTGGACTGCGGCGCCATCACCCCCGGCCTGTGGGGCTATGAAGAGCGCGAGGAGCTGCTGACCTTCTACGAGGCGGCATCCGGCGCGCGCTTCCATGCCAATTATTTCCGCCCCGGCGGCGTAGCCAAGGACCTGCCGGACGGGCTGGAAGCCGACATTGCCGCCTGGGCCGAGCGTTTTCCGAAGTTCATCGACGATCTCGAGAACCTTCTGAACGGCAACCGCATCTGGAAACAGCGCGTCGTCGATATCGGCGTGATCTCGGCCGAGGATGCGCTGGCCTGGGGCTTCTCCGGCCCGTCTTTGCGCGGCTCCGGCATTGCCTGGGATCTGCGCCGCGCCCAGCCGTACGACAAGTATGCCGAGGTCGAGTTCGATGTGGCCGTCGGCAAGCATGGCGATTGCTATGACCGCTATCTCGTCCGCATGGCTGAGATGCGCGAGAGCGTGAAGATCGTGAAGCAATGCTTGGCGAAGATGAAGCCTGGCCCGATCAAGATCCAGGATCGCAAGTTCGCGCCGCCCAAGCGCGCCGAGATGAAGCGGTCGATGGAAGCGCTGATCCATCACTTCAAGCTTTATACAGAGGGCTATCACGTTCCCGCCGGCGCCACCTACACGGCGGTGGAAGCCCCGAAGGGCGAGTTCGGCGTGTATCTCGTGTCGGACGGCACCAACCGCCCGTATCGCTGCAAGATCCGCCCGACCGGGTTCGCGCATCTGCAGGCGGCCGAGAAACTGACGAAGGGCCACATGCTGGCTGACATGGTGGCGATCCTCGGGTCGCTCGATATTGTGTTTGGTGAGATCGACCGGTGAATACGCAGCCCGAGCCTAAGACTTTCGCGTTTGACGAGTTCTCCGAGCCACTGGTGGCAAAGGCGATCTCCAAGTACCCGGAAGGGCGGCAGATGAGCGCGGTGAAGACGCTGCTCGACATCGCCCAGCGCCAGGTTGGCCGCACCACCGGCTCCGCCTGGCTGCCGCAGGCGGCGCTGGATGCCGTGGCCAAGCGCCTGGGCGCCGCGCCGATGCGCATCTACGAGGTCGCTACGTTTTACACGATGTTCAACCTCAAGCCGGTGGGCAAGTACCATCTGCAGGTGTGCACCACCACGCCGTGCTGGCTGCGCGGCTCGGATGACATCGTGTCCGCCTGCAAAAAGGCGAGCGGCATCGCCCATTTCGGCGAAAGCAGCGAGGATGGGCTGTTCACCCTGACCGAGGCTGAATGCCTCGGCGCCTGCGTGAATGCGCCGATCCTGCAGGTCAACGACGATTATTACGAGGACATGGACGCGGCGCGCACCGAGTCGCTGATCGGGGATCTCAGGGCCGGCAAGCCGCAGCCGCCGGCGGGTTCGCTGGGCGGACGCGCATCCTCGGCCCCGGCCTCCGGCCAGACCACGCTTCTGCCCGCTACTGGTTCCGGGGAGTAACCATGCTCAAGGATTCCGATCGCATCTATCAGAACCTCTACGGCCAGCAGGACTGGCGCCTTGCGGGCGCGCGCGCCCGTGGCGACTGGGACGGCACGGCCGAGATCATCGCCCGCGGCCGCGATGCGCTGGTCGAGGAGATGAAGGCCTCCGGCATGCGCGGGCGTGGCGGCGCTGGCTTCCCCACCGGCATGAAGTGGTCCTTCATGCCCAAGCAGAGCGATGGCCGCCCGAGCTACCTCGTCATCAACGCCGACGAGTCCGAGCCCGGCACCTGCAAGGACCGCGACATCATCCGCAATGAGCCGCACAAGCTCATCGAGGGTGCGCTGATCGCCTCCTTCGCCATGGGCGCGCACAAGGCGTTCATCTATATCCGCGGCGAGTATTACAACGAAGCACAGCGCCTCCAGTTTGCCATCGACGAAGCCTATGAAGCAGGGCTTCTGGGCAAAAATGCGGCGAATAGCGGGTGGGATTTTGACCTCGTGCTGCAGCGCGGCGCCGGTGCGTATATTTGCGGCGAAGAATCCGCCATGCTGGAGAGCCTCGAAGGCAAGAAGGGCATGCCGCGCATGAAGCCGCCCTTCCCGGCAGCGATGGGCCTGTATGGCTGCCCGACGACTGTGAACAACGTTGAGACCATCGCCGGTGCGCCCACCATCATGCGCCGTGGCGCCGCCTGGTTCGCCGGGTTGGGCCGCCCGAAGAACTCGGGCACGAAGATCTTCTGCATCTCCGGCCATGTGAACAATCCGTGCAATGTCGAGGAAGAACTCGGCGTGCCGCTGAAGGACCTGATCGAGAAGCATGCCGGCGGCGTGCGCGGCGGTTGGGACAACCTGCAGGCTATCATCCCCGGCGGCGCGTCCATGCCGATCCTGAACAAGGCGATGGCGGACGTGCAGCTCATGGATTTCGACAGCCTCGCGGCGGTGAAATCCGGCATGGGCTCGGGCGCCATCATCGTTATGGACAAGTCAGTGGACGTGGTGAAGGCGATCTGGCGCCTGTCCAAGTTCTTCAAGCATGAGAGCTGCGGCCAGTGCACGCCGTGCCGCGAGGGCACCGGCTGGATGATGCGCCAGATGGACCGCATCGTGCAGAACAAGGCGACCATGGCCGACATCGCTCTGCTGGAGCAGGTGACGACCCAGGTGGCCGGCCACACGATCTGCGCCTTCGGCGAGGCTTCCTCCTGGCCGATCCAGGGCCTGATGCGCGCCTTCCGGCCGACGGTCGAGGCGCGCGCAACCGATTATCAGCCGCCGCAGACTGTGGCGCAGGCGGCGGAGTAAGTCATGGTAAAACTCACCATTGATGGTACCGAGGTCGAGGTCCCCGCGGGTTCGACCGTGATCCAGGCGGCCGAGGCCGCGGGTATCGAGATTCCCCGTTTCTGCTACCATGAGCGTCTCTCCGTCGCCGGCAATTGCCGCATGTGTCTGGTGGAGATCGAGAAGATGCCGCCGAAGCCGCAGGCCTCCTGCGGCATGCCGGTGGCCGAGGGCATGGT
>DATIWS010000283.1:0-8032 GCA_035519275.1 Acidocella sp.
CGCCACGGCCAGCGTGCCAAGGCTGTAGCAGGCGTGAAAGCCCGACATCTGCAGCCGTCCGCTCAGGCGTTCCACCACCGCGCCCTGGGCGTTGAGCGCGATATCCAGCACGCCGAACATGGCGCCGTAGATGAACAGCAGCGCGGTGAACATGGTGGGCGATGGCGCCAGGGTGAGCCCCGGCAGCAGCACGCCCACGGCCAGACCCGCCGCGGCCAGCACGGCGCGGCTGCCCCAGCGCGCCAGGGCCATGCCCGCCAGCGGGATGACCAGCACCCCGCCGAGCCCGCCGACGAACAGGATCAGCCCGAGGCTGCCGTCATCGAGGGCGAAGCGGATCTTGGTGAAGGGGATGGTGATGGCCCAGACGGAGATGCCGATTCCGGCCATGGCGAAGAACAGCCGCATCGTCCATGATCTGCTTGCCATATCCTCCGGGCTAGCCCGCGGCCCGGGAGGGCGTCAAGCCCGGCCCGCCACCGCCTCAGATGGTGGTCTTGAGCTTCTTCGCCTCCAGCCCCTGCCAGAGGAGCAGCACCGGCACAGCAATGACGAAATCCCGCGCCCGGCGCAGCAAGGAGAGGGAGAGCGCCACATCGGGCGGCGCGCCGAAGATGCCGCCAAGCGCGGTGTAGGCGGCCTCCTGAATACCGGCGCGGCCGGGGATGAAGAAGGCCAGCGCCATGATCGCGTGCAGCATGGCCTCGACGCAGATGGCATCGGCAAAGGAGAGCGGTACGCCCAGCGCATGGAAGCCGATATAGGAGGCGGTGGCGGTGCCGAACCAGCAGAACAGGTGGAACAATGCCGAAAGCGCCAGCCGGCCGCGCTCGCCATAGATGATGTCCAGCGCCTCCTGCAGCTTGGAGATACTCGCCGCCGCGCCCTCGCCCGTGGTCCCGGCGATCTTCAGCGCCAGGGCACGGAAGATCTTCGCCCCCGACCCGCGCTGCGCCAGGATCAGCGCCACACCCAGCGCCACCGCCACGCACAGCCCGATGGCCACCGGCATGAGCAGCTCCGAGCCCGGCGCCTTGCGCGAGAGAATGGCGAGGCCGATGCCGATGAACACGAGCTGGGCCAGGAATTCGGTGGTGACGTCGCCCAGCGTGGAAGCGATGGCATTGGCGGTGGACACCCCAGCCATGGTGACGACGCGGGCGCCGAGCACGAAGCCGCCCACCTGGGAGAAGGGCAGGAACTCGCCGGTGGCGTCGCGCACCGCACGGCCCCAGGTGCACAGCCAGTAGCTGCCCAGGTGGTGCGAGCGCAGCAGCATGCGCCAGCACAGCCCCAGCCCGGCCACGATGCCAAGCTGAGCCAGGACATAGGCCCCGAAGCCGGCGAGGCTCACCGAGGTGAGCACCCTCAGCACGTCCGCCGCGCCAAAATAGATGACGAGGACAGTGATGACCGCGATCCCCGCGAGCGCGAAAACGGCGGGCAGGAGTTTCAGCTTTTGACTCAAGATTTTATTACTTTTTCGGCCTGATGAAGAGGCGCGCGATGCGCGCCAGGATGGGGGCGGTGACCGGGCGCTTCAGGCGCGGGTCGTAGCCCGCCATGCGTCTGTCGTTCTCGAGCAAGCATACATCAATCAGTTTGGCCGGGTCCATCTCGCCGGCGAGCGCCCCCGAGCCGGTGACGGTGAAATTGGCGTCGCCGTCCTCCAGCCCGTCCACCTCCTTGGCGATGCCGAAGCGTTCCCAAACGAGATAGGCATACACCGCCGCCACCTTCAGCTCGAAGAAGGGGCGCTTCCACCACGGCATGGTGGCGCGCTTCCAGGCGATGAAATTGGTGAAGAAGATGATATGCCGCGCCTCCTCCTGCACCACCGGCTCGAAGGTCTCGACCAGCTTCTCGGGGAAGTAGCCGGAGCGGCGGGCCATCTCGAACAGGCCGAAGGCGAAGAAGCTGTCGATGCACTCGGAATAGCCGGTGACCAGGAAGCCCCATTCGGCGTCGTTCGGCAGGGCGTATTCCTCGTCGGGCTTCACCTCAATGCCATAGGCGGCGACGAGGCGGGAGAGCACGTCGCGGTGGCGGCGCTCCTCGCCCGCCATGTGGACCAGCGCATCGCGGAGCACCTTCTCCTTCACCGTCTGGGCATAGAACTCGATGCGCGCGCCGGCCTTGTTCTCGGTCTGCACCGCGATGTCCCAGATCGGTAAGGAGGTGATGCGCTTGAGCGCGTCCGGCTCCAGCTTCGGCCAGTCCAGCACCGCGGGCCTGTAGGGGTTGTAGGTCGCCTTGAGCAGGGCGGTGAACATCTCGAAATGCTCTTCGCTGCCAGGCCGGGCCGTGCTGGGCTTGGGAAAGGCCCAGTGTCTTGCGTTATACTCGGCGGCCGCTAGGGCGGTATCTTCCATCGTAAACCTCATGGTTGCGCCAAATGCTGCAATGCGTTCTACAGGCTCCAGCCTGACGCTGGTATACGGGGGCGGGCGGAGGCGTTGCAAACCTAGGGGGCTTGGATTTTGGCGCAAGGCGATCTGGTGCTGGTCACGGGGGCGACCGGTTTTGTCGGCGCGGCGGTGGCGCGGGCGCTGCAAGGGGCGGGATTCGCGGTCCGGGTCACCGCGCGGGCGGGGTCTGACCTGCGGAATCTCAAGGACTTGGCGGCGGAAACCGTGAAGCTCGACCTCAACGACCCGGCGGGATTCGCCCCGGCGCTGGCGGGGTGCCGGTATCTCTTTCATGTCGCGGCGGATTACCGGCTCTGGGTGCCGGACGTGGCGGCCATGCGCAAAGTGAATATCGACGGCAGCGTGGCCCTGCTGCGCGCAGCCGCCGCCGCCGGGGTGGAGCGCAGCGTGTACACCAGCTCCGTCGCCGCACTTGGGCTGACCGGGGATGGCAGCCCGGCGGATGAGCGCACCAAGGTGAAGCCGGCCCACCATGTGGGCGCCTACAAGCAGAGCAAGTACGACGCCGAGGCCGCCGTGCGCGCGCTCGCGGCGGCGGGGCAGGACATCGTCATCGTCAACCCCTCCACCCCGGTGGGGCCGGGGGATGTGAAGCCGACGCCGACCGGCCAGATGATCCTGGACGCGGCAAGAGGCAAGATGCCCGCCTATGTGGATACGGGACTGAACATCGTGCATGTGGACGACGTGGCGGCGGGGCATCTGCTGGCGCTGGAGAAGGGCCGCCGGGGCGAGGCTTATATATTGGGCGGCGAGGATCTGATGCTGGGCGATCTCCTCGCCATGATCGCGCGCATGACCGGCCGCCGCGCGCCGAAGCTGCGCCTGCCGATCACCCCGCTGATGCCGCTGGCCTGGGCGATGGAGCGCATCGCCGAACGCACCGGCAAGACGCCGCTGATGACCCCTGACATTCTGGCCATGGCGCGCAAAAAGATGTTTTTCTCCTCCGCCAAGGCGGGGACCGAGCTGGGCTACGCGCCCCGCCCCGCCGAGGCCGCCGTGGCCGATGCGCTGGCCTGGTTCCGTGCCGAAGGATTGCTCGCATGATCGTCTTTCTCGCTTTTCTCATCTGGCTCTATCTGTTCTTCCTGCACGGGCGTTTCTGGGACTCCGGCCCCGAGCTGCAGCCGGCGGTGCCGCTGGCGTACCCGGATGTGGACATCATCGTGCCCGCGCGCGACGAGGCGGAGACGATCGGGCCGGTCATCGCCTCACTGGTCAGCCAGGATTATGCCGGGACGTTCCGCGTCATCCTGGTGGACGACAACTCCACCGACGGCACGGCGGAAAAGGCCGGCACGCATGAGCGGCTGACCATTCTCACCGGCAAGCCCAAGGCGCCGGGCTGGTCCGGCAAGCTCTGGGCGCTCTCCCAGGGCGTGGCGGCGAGCACCGCGCCGGTGCTGCTGTTCTGCGACGCGGACATCACCCACGACCCGCGCCACCTCGCCACGCTGGTCTCGCGTCTGCAGGCGCCGAAGGTGGACATGGTCTCCGAGATGGTGCGGCTGAACTGCACATCCTGGCCGGAGCGGTTCCTGATCCCGGCCTTCGTGTATTTCTTCCAGATGCTCTACCCCTTCGCCAAGGCGAACGACCCGTACTCCCGCGTGGCCGCGGGAGCGGGTGGCACGGTGCTGATCCGGCGCGAAGCACTGGAACGCATTGGCGGGCTGGAGAAGATGAAGGGCGCGCTGATCGACGACTGCACCCTGGCACGCGAGGTGAAGCGGGGCGGGCCGATCTATATCGGCCATTCGGGGCTGGCTACTTCCATCCGCCCCTACCCACATGCGCGCGATATCTGGAACATGATCACCCGCACCGCCTTCACTCAGCTGAATTACTCGGCTCTGATACTGGCTGGCACCATCATCGGCCTCGCCCTGGTCTGGCTGGTGGCGCCTTACGAAATCCTGTTTGGCGGGCTGGGCTGGCGGTTCTTCCTCAGCCTCGCCACGTTCGGCCTGGCGATGCTAAGCTACCTGCCCACGCTGCACCGCTACAAACAACCCTATTACTTCGCCCTGGCCCTGCCGGGCATCGCCTTGTTCTACATGGCCGCGACCATCGCCTCCGCCGTGAACTACTGGCGCGGCACCGGGGCGCAGTGGAAGAGCCGCGCCTATGGAGGGGAAGCCAAGTGATCGCCAACGACAACATCGCGCCCCCGCGGAAACCAGCCGCCGGGGTGGAAGCCTGGTCTGGCAAGGACAAGGGGGATGAGAACTTTCCCGTCGGCTCGCTGCTCATCGCCAAGGCGCTGCGGCCGCATATCCACGCCTATTACAGCTTCGCCCGCAATGCCGACGACATCGCCGACAGCGGCACCCTCACGGCGGCGGAGAAGATCGCCCGGCTGGACGCGATGGAGGCGGTGCTGACCGGCGCGCGCGCGGAGGGCAGCCCGAGCGCCACGCGGCTGCGCGCCAGCCTGGCCCAGACCGGGGTGAGCGACATCCACGCCCGCGAGCTGTTGATCGCCTTCCGCCAGGACGCCACCAAGACCCGTTACGCCAGCTGGGACGAGCTGATGCAGTATTGCCGCTATTCCGCAGCACCCGTGGGCCGCTACGTGCTCGCCCTGCATGGCGAGAGCGAGGCGACCTGGCCATCCTCGGACGCGCTCTGCGCCAGCTTGCAGGTGCTCAACCACATGCAGGACTGCGCCAAGGACCTGCGTGACCTGGACCGCTGCTACATCCCGCAGGACTGGCTGGCCGAGGCCGGGCTGGCCACCGATGCCGTGGCCCGCGGCGAGACCGTGCCGGCCCTTCGCATCGTGTTCGACCGCATGCTGGACGCCACTGATGACCTCAACCGGCAGGCGGCGGAGCTGCCGCGCCTCGTCAAATCCTGCCGCCTGCGCGTGGAAACCGCGGTGATCGCCGGGCTGGCGCGCCGCCTGACCGCATTGCTGCGCTCGGGTGATCCGCTTGCAACAAGGGTGAAGCTCTCGAAACTTGATTTCCTCGCCGCCACACTGGCGGGACTGAGATACGCCGCATGAGCCCCGCGGATACCGCCTACGTCACAGATCTGGTGAAGCGCTCCGGCACGTCCTTCTACCACGGCATGAAAATCCTGCAGCCGGAACGGCGCGACGCTATGTACGCGATCTACGCCTTCTGCCGCGTGGTCGATGACATCGCCGACGAGGAAAGCCGCGATTTTCCCACCAAACAGCGTGAGCTGAATGAGTGGCGTGAGCGGATCGCCGGGCTGTACCGGGGCGAGGCGGATGACCCGATCACCTGCGCGCTGCTTGAAGCGGTGCGCGAATACCATCTGCGGGCCGAGGATTTTCTCGCCATCATCGACGGCATGGAGATGGATGCGGGCGAACCGATCATCGCCCCCAGCATGGCGGAACTCGACCTTTATTGCGACCGGGTGGCATCCGCCGTGGGCCGGCTCTCCGTGCGCGTGTTCGGCGACGCCTCGGCAGATGCCGACGAGGTTGCCCATACGCTGGGGCGCGGGCTGCAACTCACGAATATTCTGCGCGATGTTCCGGAAGACGCGGCACGCGGCCGGCTCTATCTGCCGCGCGAGCTGCTGAGCGGTGCAGGCGTGCCGTCAGAACCCCGTGCGGCTCTCGAATCCCCCGCATTGCCGCAGGCGTGCGCCGAACTCGCCGATATGGCCGCGCGGTATTTCGCCGCCGCCGATGCCGCGATGGCGCGCTGCAACACGCGGGCCATGCGCCCGGCCCGGCTGATGCAGGAAAGCTACCGTCCGCTACTAGCCATTTTACGCAGGCGCGGCTTTAATTATTCTGGAGAACGCATTACACTGCCGAAATGGCGTAAGCTGATGATGGCTATACGCCTGCTTCTGGCATGAAAGGGAGGCCATGAGCGTCCACGTTATCGGTGCCGGGCTCGCGGGTCTTGCGGCGGCTTGCCAGCTCACGGAGTTAGGGCATCACGTGGTGGTGTCCGAAGCAGCCCCACAGGCAGGCGGGCGGGCGCGCTCCTATTTCGACAAGCAGCTCGGCTGCCGGATCGACAACGGCAACCATCTGCTGCTCTCCGGCAACATCTCCGCCCTCTCCTTTCTGCACCGCATCGGCGCGCGGCGCTCGCTGGTCGGCCCGGCCGAGCCGATCTTCCCGTTCCGCGACGTTGCCACCGGCGAGGCCTGGACGCTCCGGCTGAACAAGGGCGGCTTTCCCTGGTGGGTGTTCTCCCCCTCGCGGCGTGTGCCGGGCACCACGCTGTTCCAGTATCTGGCGCTGCTGAAGCTCCGCCGTGCCTCGCAGTCCGACCGCGTGGCCGCGCTGCTCGGCAATTCCAATCAGCTCTATCACCGGCTGCTCAAGCCGCTGGCCATCTCCGCGCTCAACACCATGCCGGAGCAAGCGGCGGCGCAGCCGCTGGGTGCCGTGCTGTCCGAGACCATAGACCGCGGCGGCTACGCCACACTGCCGCGCTGGGCGAAGCTGGGCCTGTCGGAAACCTTCATCGACCCGGCGCTGGAATGGCTGCGCAACCGCGGCGCGGATATCCGCTTCGGCGAGCGGGTGACGGAGCTGCCGCAGGGCCAGACCACGGTAGTGGCGGTGCCGCCCTGGGTCGCCGCCGAGCTGGTGCCCGGCCTGACCGTGCCGACCGAATACGAATCCATCTGCAACCTGCATTTCCGCGCGCAGATGGACCCTGGCGAAGCCGGGTTCTGGGGCCTGACCGGCAGCATGAGCGAGTGGGTATTCGCGCGCCGGGACGTGATCTCCGTCACCATCTCCGCCGCCAACCGCTACATGAACATGGACCAGGAGGCCATCGCCGAGCGGGTCTGGGGCGAGCTGGCCAAGACGTTCAGGCTGGACCGCGCCGTGCCGCCGCACCGCGTGCTGTGGGAGAAGCGCGCCACCATCCTCGGCACGCCCGAACAGCTGGCGCTCCGCCCGGGCACACGCACCGGGAACCCGAACGTGGTGCTCGCCGGGGACTGGACCAATACCGGCCTGCCCGCAACCATCGAAGGCGCGATCCGCTCCGGCAACGCCGCCGCCATGGCGCTGGTCAACCCGGCCTAGCCATCTAGCCATACAATGGGGGAATGGCCCGCGCGCTGCGCCCCCCTGGCAAAGCGTGAGAAAATTTGTCACATGCTGGACATGAACGCCATTCTCGATACCGCGATTGAACGCGCCAAAGCCTCTCTTGCCAGCGAACAGCGGCCGGACGGGCATCTGTGCTACGAGCTCGAGGCTGACGCCACCATCCCGGCCGAGTACGTGCTGCTGGAGCATTATCTCGACCAGATCGACGAGCCTTTGCAGCAAAAGATCGGCAATTACCTCCGCCGCATCCAGGGTGACCATGACACCAACCCGGGCGGCTGGCCGCTTTTCCATGGCGGCAAGTTCGACCTCTCGGCCTCGGTGAAGGCCTATTACGCGCTGAAGATCATCGGGGACTCACCCGAAGCGCCGCATATGCGCAAGGCGCGCAAGGCGATCCTGGCCCATGGCGGGGCTGAGCGGGCCAATGTGTTCACCCGCATCCAGCTCGCGCTGTTTGGCGCCGCCCCCTGGGAAGCCTGCCCGGTCGTGCCGATCGAGCTGATGCTGATGCCGGGCTGGTTCCCCATCA
>DATIWS010000284.1:0-2531 GCA_035519275.1 Acidocella sp.
TCAAAGACTTCAGACGCATCGCTACCCGCTACGACCGCCTGGCAATCAACTTCGCCGCGTCAATCTATCTGGTAGCCGCAGTCGTCTGGTGGATATTATGAGTCTGGACCCTAGCTTCAAAAAGCTCCTGCATCTTTTCCATCACTAGGTTGACGCAAGACCTACCCTGAAACGATTGGAATACGGCAAACATACGATTGGCCTTGGGCGGGTGCCAGAATTCATAATAGAGTGGCACGACCTCGCTGTCTGTAGTCTTGCGTTTATAGTTGGGTTTCTTTGTTTTGCTGTCGACTAGATGGCTCTCGAAACCAAACGTTCCATAATGGATGTAGCCCTTGCTATTGCCCTCACCCGAGCCAGCTTTGTGTTCGAAGTGCCAGCTTCGCTCACGCTCAAAGTCTTCAGTGGCCTCGGAGCACTCTGAAATAAAGCGTGTAACATATGCTGGCACGGGGGCTCCACCTGCGTCGGTCCTGAACGGTAGTGGTGTGCGGTCACCGCGACGGTGAATGTTGATCTGGTAGACCCTAACGCTTATTGTGCTTGCCATTTGTTCCACTATGTTGGGTACGAATCGGTTTTACCGATTCTAACGCTCTGTTCCTCTTAGAAAAGGACCAAATGAGCATTGCCTCTTACCGGGCTTCAATACTCTTCGGGGCTTCGTTTGATCAACTTTAAGTTACGAGCGAGCGCAGGGCGCAATGCCTGAGGCATTGCGCCGCCTAGTATCCGCTTTCAGGCATCATCGTGCCGATATTCAATGACCATAATGGGTCGCTTGCACCCGGTTGGGGGAACCGTTGCAGCGCTAAAGGCTGCCCATATCGCGGCGGGAACTTTAGGCGACCACACTCAGCACGATGATGATGAACAGCACCGTCGGGATCTCGTTCGCGATCCGGTAGAAGCGTTCCGTGTGCCTGTTGCGGTCGTTGAGGAAGTCCCGCCGCCAGCGCGAGAGCGCGCCGTGGAAGCCGGTCATCAGGATGACGCAGGTGAACTTGGTCCACCACCAGGCGGCGTGCCAGTTCACCGCGCCGGGGGTGAGGATGAGCAGGATGCCGAAGATCCAGGTCGCGATCATCGCCGGGTTGATGATCAGTCGCAGGAGCTTCACCTCCATCACCTTGAAGCGCTCGGATTCCGCCGTGCCGGGCGTGGTCTGGCAGTGGTACACGTAGAGCCGCGGCAGGTAGAACATCCCCGCCATCCAGGCCGTGAAGCTGATGATGTGGAACGCCAGCAGCCAGTGGAAGGCCGGCGCCAAGGCGGGGATGATCATGCCAGGACTCCAAAAATCTCGTGCAGGTCCGCAAACACGGCTTTGGCCCCGGCGGCAAGCAGGGGCTCGGCATTGCCATGCGGGGCGAAGCCGTAGCAGGTCATGCCCGCGGCCACGGCGCCGGTCACGCCCAGGCGGCTATCCTCCAGCACGATGCAGCGCGCGGGCTCCACCTTGGCCGAAGCGGCGGCGGCGAGGAAGACATCCGGCGCGGGCTTGGCCCGGCCGCCACGCGCGATCACGCTGGCGGCGGAATGCGCGCGCCCGGCGGTGAGGTGGGAAATCCCGGTGCGGGCGAATTTCACCGCCAGTTCCTCGTCGGAGGAATTGCTCGCCACCCGCCAGTCAATCCCGAGCTGGTTCACCCGCTCCAGCATCGTATCCGCGCCCTGGATCAGCTCGGACTCCTCGCCCAGCGCCACCACCAGCTTTTCCGCCAGCTCCGGCCGCCAGGTGGCATGAAGCCTGCGGTTCAACCGCCCCTCGATCATCGGCACCATGTCGGCGATGGACATGCCGATAAACCGGCTCATCGCCTCGGCGGCGTCCATGGCCCAGCCGAGCCCGGTGAGTTCGCGCGCGATCACCGAGGAGGCGACGCCCTCACTGTCGATCAGCACGCCGTCACAGTCGAAAATAATGAGCTCAGGAGGCATTCCAGGGGCAGTCCTTATGTTGGCCGCAGGGTGAGCCGCCCCGGCACAGGCCAGGGGCACCAGAGCGGCTTACAATGCCCGCCAGGGCGGTGATGAACGCCGGGTCGGCATTCTGCGCGCGGGCGCGGAAATAACCCTTCACCCCGGCTTTCCCGGCGAGGTGGCGGTTCTCGATATCCAGCTCGACCAGGGTTTCGATATGATCCGAGACGAAGGCGATCGGCACCACCACCACGGCGACGCCATCGCGTCCGGCCTGCTCGATGGCGGCGATGGTGCTCGGCTCCAGCCATTTCTGCGGCGTGGCGCGGGACTGGTAGCAGATGAGATGTTCCACGGCCTGGTCCTTCAGCCGCGCCTTCACAGCCGCGACGGTCGCCTCGACCTCGGCCTGATACGGGTCCCCGGCCTTCACGATGCTCTCTGGCAGGCCATGAGCGGAGAAAAGCACGCGGATTTTCGTGCCCGGCAATTTCGCCTTGGCCTCGGCAATGGTCTCATCCACCAGAGCGGCGGTGGCGGCGCAGTAATCCGGGTCATCATGCCAGCAGCACAGCGTGGTGGTGGGCTTGGCGAGGCCGGCCTTG
>DATIWS010000285.1:0-2268 GCA_035519275.1 Acidocella sp.
GGCGATGAATCCGTAGCCCTTGCCGGGGTTGAACCACTTCACAATTCCGGTAAGTGCGGTGCCCTCGGGGCACTTCTGCTCTTTCTGCATCGTTTCCATCTCGCTACCTTTCTTGGCCCGGTTGGCCCGGGCTTTCTTGGAGTCCGCCGGCGACGACTGCCGGCGGACTCAATCTATGCGGAAGGATTGCGATGATCAATCAAAAGAAGTGCTGCAGCGCAGCGGAGGTTTACATATAAAGTACAAAAATTCTGTATTCGTTGTTGGCCGCAGAGATGAAGCGGCTTACGCCGCATCCTCGCGTTTGTCGCGCACGCGCACATAGGCGATGGCGGCGTGTTCCTCGCAATAGGGTTTACCAGTCGCGGCCGCGGCATTGCAGAAATGGAAGCTCGGCTTGCCGGGCTCGCCGATCGGCCAGCAGCACGGCGTGGCGCGCGGGCTGGACTTGGCGGCTGGCATGATGGCGCGCAGGGCCGGCATCGGTGCGCCGATGGAGGCGGCGAGCGGCGGCAGCGTCGGGCCCTGGGTGCGCTTGGGCGTGGCCGGGCGTGGCGTGGCGTCGCCCTCAAGGCGGCGGATCGGCGAGGGGCGGGCGGGCAGGTTCAGCCGGTGCGCCTTGCCGACCACGGCGTTCTTGGAAATGTTCAAACGGCGCCCGATCTCGGCGGTCGAAAGCCCCTCGGCCCAAAGCGTCCTGAGCTTGGCGATTGTCTCGTCAGTCCACTCCATATCGTGGGTCCTCCTCTTGCTGCTACCAAATACAGTAGAGGGGAGGGGTATTTCTCGCAATATCTAGGGCGGTTCGTCCGAGTCCTTTTCTGTGGAAAACTAAACTTTCGTGGCGCGCTACTTCACCGCCTCGCCGGGGAAGGTACCCCAGAAATCCGCGCGTGCCAGATAGCCTGTCTCATGCCCGGTGGAAACCTTGCAGAAGTCGGACCCGGCATCGCAGCGGAGCAACGCGCCGCTGACCCCTTGGTTTAGATAGGCCACCACACCGGCGCCGGGGTTAGGTCCGGCACGCAGCACGGCCTGCGTGGTGGTTACGTAGAAGCTTCTGCGGGCGCGGATGGTCGCCTGATGCACCCAGCCGGTGCCGCCATCCGGGGCCAGGAGCTGGCGCCAGACATCGAACTCACCGATGATCTCAACCGGCAGGCCCTCGCGCTGGTACACCCAGGTCGTCGGGTACTGGAACCCCGGGCCGGCGCGGAAATTCACTTGGTCCGAGCGCAGCGAGACGAAGCGCGGTACCGGCAGCTTGGTCACCTGCCCGGGCGCGGGCCCCGGCCCCTGGCCAGGATCCGGCGCCGCGGCACATAGGAGCAGGAGCGGGAAAATCAGCCACAGACGGCGCATGCGGGGTCCTTTTTCAGCTTGATCTTGCGGAATTCCGCGTCCAGCGCGTTCCAGACCAGCAGCCAGCCGGACATGGACTTGCCGATGCCGGTGATCTCCTTGATCACCTCCGTTGCCTGCAGCGTGCCCATCACGCCGGTGACGGCGCCCAGCACCCCGGCCTCGGAACATGGAGGCACCAGCCCCTCGGGCGGCGGCTCCGGGTAGAGGCAGCGGTAGCACGGTCCGCTCTCATGCGGCTTGAAGGTGGAGAGTTGGCCCTCGAAGCGCAGCACGGCGGCGCTGACCAGCGTCTTGCGCGCGGCAACGCAGGCATCGGCAAGCAGAAAGCGCGTGGCGAAATTATCCGTGCCGTCGCAGACGATGTCGTAATCCCCGACCAGTTCGGCCGCGTTGGTGGCGTCCAGCCGGGTCTGGTACTGCACCACGTTTACCAGCGGGTTGATCCGGGCCAGCGCCTCGGTGCCCGAGGCGGTCTTCGCCCGGCCCAGGTTCGCCACGCCATGCATGATCTGCCGCTGCAGGTTGGAAAGCTCGACCACATCGGCATCCACCAGGCCGATGCTGCCCACCCCGGCGGCAGCCAGATACAGGGCCAAAGGCGAGCCAAGCCCGCCCGCGCCCACCACCAGCACGCGGGCCGCTTTCAGCCGTGCCTGGCCGGTGCCGCCCAGCTCGCGCAGCAGAATATGCCGCGAGTAGCGCTGAATTTCATCTTCGGAGAGAGTAAATTCCATTATTCGCTCTATATTATGTACAGGGTGCGGGGCCAAATCCTGGCAAACCACTTCACGCCCCGCGTCAATGTGTAATACAAGCAAGGTCGAGGGATCTGCTCCAATCCTGGGGCGGCGTCTGGCCGTACAAGGTTTTTGTTAATGAAGGCTATCAACGCCATTCGCATGG
>DATIWS010000286.1:0-2356 GCA_035519275.1 Acidocella sp.
GGCTTTGCGGATGGTAAGGCTGCTGCTGCCCCTGGGGCGCGAAACCCTGCGGCGCTTGCTGGTGAAATTGCTGTGGCTGCTGCGGCGCGAAGCCCTGCGGGTGGAAGCCGGGTGCGGGCATATGCGCCCCCTGTGGCGCCGGGGCCGGGTGCGGCATGAATTGCGGCCTCATGGCCTCGGGCAGTTGCTGTCCCACCGGCCGCGCCTGCCCGAACATCTCATGCGGCACCGGATGGGCGTAATGCTTCACCTGCTCGCCATGCGAGATGGCGCTGGCGGGGCCGTAGAGCGCAGCACCTCGGTTGGCGTAGTTGCCGAAGGCGGGCCGGTGCCGGAAATCGATCCGCCCCGGGTCGCGCGTATCCATCCGGTTGATGCGCCGCAGGTAATCCGGGCTGGCGTGGTAGTGCGGATAGTATGCTTCGCCGAGACCCAGCGGCACCCAGCCGATATCGCCGTGGGAGAGCGCCTCGATGCTGATCCCCGTGCCCACGCCAAGCCCGAAGAAAGCAACCAGCGCCGGGGCGTAAACCGGCTCAGCCGCGTAGCCGCCCGCGGCATGGGCGCAGGGTACCCAGCCCCAGCGGTTGTGGCTATGCACCCAGCGCCCGTAATGGAACGGCGCGAAGCCCCAGGGGGCGTAGTCGACCCAGGTCCAGCCCCAGGGCGCCACATAGGCCCAGTGGCCGTCATGGTAGGGCGCCCAGCCGGGGCCAACATTCGGGTACCAGATGGCGCCGTATTGCGGCGAGTTGTCCCAGGTCCCGTAGCCGGAGAGTTCATCCACGCCGGTCATTTGCTGCACGACGGGCGGCGCGTAGGGCGGGGGCGGCGGCGCCAGTTCCGCCATCACATGGTCGGCAAACTCGTCGCGCTGCGCCTGTGTGACCTCGGGCTGTCCGCTGCCGGAGAGATACGCGGCCTGGCCGGCGTAGACAGGCTCGCCGCCCGCAGTGGCCTCGCCGGAAAACACGTTGACCACGGCAGGATTGTTCGCGTCCCCTGCCTGGACTTCGTACTGGCCGGGCGTGGCGATGCTGACTTCGCCGCGCGGGGTGTTGATGTTGAAATCCTGCCCCTGCTGCAGCGCGGTGACGTTCAGGAACACCTCGCCCTGGCTCTCGGTGGCGGTGAAGTCGCTGTCGTCCAGGAGCGTCACCTGCAGCTCGGTATTCGGCCCGAGCGTCACGCGGCTGGAATCGACGGCGATGGAGGCTTCGCCGCTGCCCTGCGTGAACAAGGAGTCGCTGGTGGTGATCGGGTAGTTGTTGCTGGCGGCGATCCACTGTCCGTTCGAGCCTGCGCCGTTATAGGAAACGTTGCCCGAAATGCCGGCGAGTTGGCCAACGCGCGCGGGCGGCGCGCTGTTGTCTTGGGCATGGGCGGGCAACCCAAGCCCGAGCGCCGTGGTGAGGGCGAGAACACCGCGCAGAGAAAGGCGTGTGCGTTGCATGGCGGGTCCGTTCATTGCTGATCCGCACATAGCGCGGAACGGCGGCAAAACCGTGGCGCGATATTACAATGTTTTAAAATTCCGCGCGTGTATTGCCGCAAACCCGCCCAAAAATAGTGGAAGAAGACGAAATTGAGCGGTGTTGCGCCGCGATGATTGCAAGGATCAGGGTATGGCTAACAAGACTTTAAAAGTTTCGTCACGCGCGCTGGCGCGCATCGCGGCGGTCGCGCTGGCTGGCGCGTCGCTGGCGGGGTGCGTGTATTACCCCTCAGGCTATGGCTACGCGCCGGGCTATTACGCCGAGCCGGCTTATGTGGCGCCCGCGCCGGTGGTGGTTGGCGGCTGGTGGGGCTGGGGCGGCCACGGCCACTGGCACGGCCACGGCTAAACCCGGCGTAAAATCTCCTCTGCCAGCGCGTCGATATCCGCTGCCGTGGTGCGATGGTTGACGATCGCGGCGCGGATGGCGAGGCGCCCATTGATGATGGTGGTGGAGGGGACGAACAGCCCCGCCTCCTGCAAATCCGCCACTAGATCCGCCGTTTGCGCGTCGGTGAACCCGTTAATCCCGAAGCAGACGATATTCAGCTTCACTGGCGCCAGAAGTTCAAGCCGGTTGCTGGCATTCAGGTGCGCGGTCAGGCGCCGGGCCAGGGCGCATGTGTCGTCCACGATGCCCCCAAGTGCTTCGCTGCCATAGGCGGAGAGCGTCATCCATACCTTCAGCGCGCGGAAGCCGCGTGAGAGGTCCGGGCCCAGATCGCAAGGCCAGGGGAAACCTCCGGCAAGGCCGCGCGGCGCGGCAGCGAGATAGTTCGTCGCCTGGGCGAAGGTGGCAAGTTCGATCTCGCGGTCACGCACCAGCACGCAGCCGGCATCGTAAGTTACCTGTGCCCATTT